>JAAEQP010001343.1 GCA_024231375.1 bacterium
GCGTACTGGATGTTCATCAGACCAACCACGTTCATTTCCACCGCGATCTTCTTGGTGTACTCAGTGATGGTCTCCATATGCTTCGCCGGGATGCTGATGGGCGGAATCACGCAGGCCGAGTCGCCCGAGTGGATCCCCGCGCGCTCAATGTGCTCCATGATGGCCGGCACAAACGCGTCCGTGCCGTCCGCGATGGCGTCCGCCTCCACTTCAATGGCGTTCTCGAGGAACTTGTCGATGAGGATGGGGCGGTCCGGCGTGACACCCACGGCCGCTGCCACGTACTGCCGCAACATAGCTTCGTCGTGGACCACTTCCATCCCGCGGCCGCCCAGGACGTACGACGGACGCACCATCAGCGGGTAACCGATGCGCGCCGCGGCGGCGAGGGCCTCGTCCAGCGTGCTGGCCATGTCGGATTCAGGCTGGGGAATCCCCAACTTGAGCATGACCTTGCGGAACTGGTCACGGTCTTCAGCCAAGTCGATGGTCTCCGGCGACGTGCCGAGGATAGGTACGCCGGCCGCGGCCAGTTCGTTGGCGAGGTTCAGCGGCGTCTGCCCGCCGAACTGGACGATCACGCCTTCGGGCTTCTCTTTGTTGTAGATACTGAGCACGTCTTCGACCGTGAGCGGCTCGAAATACAGCTTGTTCGAGGTGTCGTAGTCAGTCGACACGGTTTCGGGGTTGCAGTTGATCATGATCGAGTCGAGACCCATGTCGCGGATGGCGAAGGCCGCATGCACGCAGCAATAGTCGAACTCGATGCCCTGGCCGATGCGGTTGGGACCGCCGCCCAGCACCATAATCTTGCGCGTGTCGCTCACAGGGACGGTGTCGTCCGCATTGTAGGTGGAGAAGTAGTAGGCAGCGTCCTCGACCCCGCTGACCGGCACGGCCTCCCACGCCTCGGCCATGTCCTGACCCAGCCGCTGCTCGCGCAGGTCTTTCTCGGGCACGCCGAGAATCTTGGCGAGGTACTTGTCCGCAAATCCATCCTTCTTGGCCTCGACCAGCAGGTCGTTGGGCACGGCCTTGCCTTTGTAGGCCAGGATCTTCTCTTCCAGTTCAACCAGTTCCTTCATCTGCTCGATGAACCACGCTTTGATGTGGGTGCGTTCGTGGAGGTCGTCCACGGCCGCGCCCTTGCGCAAGGCTTCGTACATGACGAACTGACGTTCGCTGGTGGCGTGCTTCAGCAGCCCCATGAGTTCGTCCAAGGGCTTCTCATTGAAATCCTTGGCGAATCCCAGTCCGGGACGGCCATTCTCAAGCGAACGGATGGCCTTGTGGAAGGCTTCCTTGTAGTTCTTGCCGATGCTCATGACTTCGCCGACGGCCCGCATCTGGGTGCCGAGCTTGTCTTCGACGCCGCGGAACTTCTCGAAGGCCCAGCGTGCAAACTTCACGACCACGTAGTCGCCGGACGGCGTGTACTTCTCGAGCGTACCGTCGCGCCAATAGGGGATTTCGTCGAGGGTCAGGCCGCCCGCCAGCAGCGAGGACACCAGGGCGATGGGGAATCCAGTCGCCTTGGAGGCCAGCGCCGACGAACGCGACGTGCGGGGGTTAATCTCGATGACAACGATACGGCCCGTCTTGGGATCGTGGGCGAACTGTACGTTGGTACCGCCGATAACCTCGATAGCCTCGACGATGTCGTACGAGTGCTTCTGCAACCGCTGCTGGAGTTCCGGCGAGATGGTGAGCATAGGCGCCGTGCAGTAGGAGTCGCCCGTGTGTACGCCCATGGCGTCCACATTCTCGATGAAACAGACCGTGATCATCTGATTCTTCGCGTCGCGGACCACCTCGAGCTCCAGCTCTTCCCAGCCGAGCACGGACTCTTCCACCAACACTTGGTTCACGAGGCTGACGGACAAGCCGCGCGCAACGACCGTGCGGAGTTCTTCAAGGTTGTACACAATGCCGCCGCCCGTGCCACCCATGGTGTAGGCGGGGCGAATGACGATCGGGTAGCCCAAACGATCGGCGACGGCTTCGGCCTCTTCCACGCTGTAGGCCAGTTCGCTGCGACACATCTCGATGCCCAGGCGATCCATGGTGTTCTTGAACGCGTCGCGGTCCTCGCCGCGCTCGATCGCGTCAATCTGCACACCGATGACTTTCACGTCGTATTCGTCCAACACGCCAGCCTTCGCCAGCTCGGACGACAGGTTCAGAGCCGACTGGCCGCCGAGATTGGGCAACAGCGCGTCGGGCCGTTCCTTGGCAATGATGGCCTTCATGGTCTCCAGGTTCAGCGGCTCGATGTAGGTCACATCGGCCAGCCCCGGGTCGGTCATGATGGTGGCGGGATTGGAATTGACCAGCACGATCTCGTAGCCCAGACTGCGCAACGCCTTGCATGCTTGGGTACCGGAGTAATCGAATTCGCACGCTTGGCCGATAATGATAGGCCCCGAACCAATGATCATGACCTTCTTGATGTCGTCGCGTCTAGGCATAGTCGCACCTTTCCGTTTCGGCAAGGCATAGGATACCCTGCCAACTCATGTTCCTGCACCCCCTCGGAACCAGCCCCGTAGCTGCCATGGGGAACACCGCAGCAGACCTGATTAAACGGCAAATCGACCCGATAGATCAAGCTTGGGTTCTGGCTCGGATTTGGGCGGTCGCCACATCAATGCGGGGCGTCGCGGTGGCGACACGCTTCGCTTCACGTTGGCCCACCACGGACGCTTCCTGTATGCTCCTACGCGATCATTCACAACCGAGGGGACGGTCATGAAACAGTCAGCCTTCCGCACGATTCTCTGCCTAAGCGCCATCTTCGCCGCGACAGGCGCATACGGGGAGGAAGCAGTGAACATCGACGCCACGCTTACGGCCATCGCGCTCAGCCATGGCGAGGTATCGCCAGGATTCAGCGGGAAACGCACGGAATACACGGTCCATGTGCCGTATTCCGCCAGCCCGCTGACCGTCACCCCTGTCCCCGCCGACCCCAGTGCCACTGTCACGGTTCAGGGTGCTCCTTTGGACAACGGTGCGTCGTCGGTACCCCTTGAACCGGGCCGGAACCTGGTCGTCATCGACGTGACCGCCGCGGATGGCATCACCAAAATGGCCTACACGGTGAAGGCGTTTCGCGATTTCCCGACGCCCAATTGGCAACGGGTGGCGGAAACCACGCCCTTGGCGGCACGCGATTCGGCAGGCGAGTTGGTGTTTGACGGGCGCATGTGGATTTTCGGTGGGTACACGCCGGGGCTCGTAAACGATGTCTGGTCATCGCGGGACGGGGTGGAATGGACGCAAACCGGCTCCATTCCCAACGAGTCCGGCGTCAATATCCCCGTGAATTTCGTGCATGCGGGCAAGATGTGGGTGTCCTGCAACGATGGCCGGTTCTACGCATCCGAAGACGGCGCAGCGTGGACCCTGGTGACGGAACAAGCGCCGTGGAGCAAGCGGTACGCCGCGGGCGGAGTGGTGTTCAACGGCCGAATGTGGGTCATGGGCGGATTCAAGAGCGGACACCTCTTCAACGACGTGTGGTCCTCGGCCGATGGCGTCGAGTGGCGCCTGGAAACCGAACACGCCGACTGGTCGCCCCGCCAGTTGTTCGGCACGGTGGTCGCGCACGACGGCAAGCTCTGGGTCGTGGGCGGTGGAATCACCAAGTACCACCCCTTCCATGCGTACACCGACGTGTGGTGTTCCGAGGATGGCCGCAAATGGACGTGCGTAAACGACCATGCTCCCTGGCCGGCGCGTATCTGGAGCACCGTGGAAGTCTACCGGGGCCGGCTCTGGCTGATTGGCGGATTCCGCGCCGAACCGACCTGGAACAACTTCGACGACGTGTGGCACTCGGTGGACGGCGTCACCTGGGAACGCCTGCAGACGGAGACGGTTTGGATGGCGCGTCACGAGCTTTCCGCGTACGTGTACAACGATGCACTGTGGGTGGTCGCGGGCAACGCGTGGCCCCTCATGAACGACGTGTGGCGGCTGGCAGTGCCGGGCGTCACGTTCACGTCGCAACCGGTGGTGGAAGACTTCCTGGGCGCGGAGTACACCTACCGGGCACGCGCGGCGTTTCAGGCAGGCGCGGTGCGGTACCGGTTGGTGGAGGTGCCGGACTGGCTGAGCGTGAACACCAAAACGGGCGTAGTTCGCGGACGGCCCGAGGCCGAGGGCGACTACACGGTCGTCATCGAAGCCGTCGATTCCGCCGACGGCACGGCCCGGCAAGCGTATACGCTGCACATCATCCCGCTTCATTGACCGTCCAAGTTGAATCCGCCGGGCCGCGCGGAACATAGGGACTGACGCAAGCGGCGTCCGCCGCAGGCGGACAGAGACGGGTCTGTCCCTATCTTCCGCGATCTCAGCGTGGTGACGTTGCCCGAGTTGAATTCAGCGGCCTACGCGGGTACTTTCACAGGACCTGAAACGGCAACCGGAGAAGAGGCGCTATGGCTATCACGATACAGAATCCCTACGGCGAGACCCCGTGCCAATGGTTGCGCGGCAATCTGCACACCCACACCACCAACAGCGACGGCAATCGGCCGCCCCAAGAAGTCGTCGACGCCTATGTGGGGTACGGGTACGATTTCCTGATGATCAGCGATCACGACACGTTCACGGACCCCAACGAGTTGTCCGCGGACGGCATGGTGTTGATACCCGGCGTGGAGGTCACGGCGGAAGGCGTCCACATCCTGCAGGCGGGATCGCGGGACCGCGTTCACCACGATCCGGACCGGCAGAAGGTCATCGACGGTATCAACGCGACGGGCGCGATCGCGATTGTGACGCATCCGAATTGGGAGAAGCATTTCAACCACTGCGACCAGGCCAACCTCGAACAGTGGCAGAGGTACGCGGGCATTGAGATTGCCAACGCCATCTGCATCCTGGCCGAAGGCAGTGGATACGCCGCGGACCGGTGGGACATGCTGTTGGGCAAAGGCCGCCGTGTGTGGGGATACGGTCACGACGATACGCACAACCCCGATCACGATGCCGGTGCATGGAACGTGGTGCAGTGCGACGACCGCGACCCGGCCGCCATCATCGATGCGCTACGCAACGGCCGCCACTACGTCAGCACCGGCGGCGTCATCGACACCATCCGCGTGGAAGGCGACACCATCACCGTTGAATCGCCGGGCACGCAGCGCATCATCGCCGTGTCGGATTTCGGACGCCGTCTGACCGTGGTGGACGACGCCCGCATCGAATTCACCGTGCCCGATGATTCGCCGTACTCGTATGTGCGGTTCGAGTGTTTGGGACCGTGCGAGCAATACGCCTACACACAACCCTTCTTCTTCGAGCGCGACTGAGCGCAGGCCGTTACCGGCAGATGTGGACGGGGGTCCCGATGGGACACAAGCGAAACAGCGTGTCCGCATCTTCGGGCCGCAGACGAACGCAGCCGCGGCTACGGGCCGCGCCGATGCTGGCGGGCTCGTTCGTGGGGTGGAGGCCATAGCTGGTCGCGCCTTCGGGCGTGCCGAGCCCCATCCATTGATCGCCGAGCGGATTGCGTGGATCGCCCGCCGGAACGACATCGCCCCGGTTGTACCAGTCGGGCCGCGTGATCTTGTTTGCGATACGGAACGTGCCGGCGGGCGTCGAACCGCCTTCACCCAGCCCCACGGGCATGCGTTTCACGGGGCGTCCCCGCCGCAACACGGTGAGGGTGAAATCGCGACGACTCACCACCAGCGCCACCGATTGCGCCATCACCTCCGGAGGCAAGGTCTCTTCGAATCGTACGTCGTCCAGCGGCGCGTCGGGTCCACCCATTCCATTCAGTGAGTCGGGCACACCCTCAGGATCGACGATCAGGGCGACAGAGCCATCCCTGCTCCCTCTCCCCCACGCCCCATCGGAGGGTGCGAGGGTCGCCATGACCGTGGGCGTCACGGGCAAGGATCGTGGCGTCGTCGCTTCGCCGGGGGCGGCATCCTGCATGCCCGTCAAGCGTCCCGGCACCGCGAAGGGCGCGCGCCGCTGTGGACCCGTGACTGGGCCAGTCGCACTCGCCATGTGAACCGCCGACGCCTGGGTCAGTTCCGATCCTTCGCCGTCACCTGGGTGTGGCCGGTCGGGGCCTCGGTCGTCGCGTGTGGAATCCGGTGCGATCATGCCCGTTTGCCTCGCCACGGCAGGATGGGCCGTGGTGCGCCCTCCGGAAGCCCAGGTGTCGGGTGGGGCAAGCAACAGAAGGACCAGGAATGCCGCGGCGAGAAGGAGTCCCACCAGCACCGGCCACAGTCGGCGGTCGCTTCTGCTGGGCGGCGCGGGCGTGCGTTTCGGTGCGGGACGTGGCGCACGGCGCATGACGCGGATGGGCGCCGCGAGTGCGTGCGTCGGAGGGCGTTCCGGCGTGAGATGCACGCCCATGAGGTAGTCGCCCTTGCCCATTTGAACGACGCGCGCCACATGCCCTCTGCTAATGATTGGGTTGCTGCCGTGGCGGTCGCCGCGGGGTTGGACTTCCGTGTCGATGGAGGCGCCCACGGGCGCCGGTCGGCTGGTGCGTACGCCCATACCCGTTCCGCTGACGTCGGTCACGGTGCCTTCCTGAAGGAGTCCGGTCCGGTCGAACCGGGACGGCGCGGTACGCTGCCCGAAGACAACGTCGCGTTGCGTGGGGACGCGTGGACTGGTACGGCGATCCACGTCCGGGTATGTCTGGGCGGCATACGCCATCGTCTCGTTCCCTGTCACCTGTGTGTGCCGCACGAGTGCGCCCAACCCGCGCGAAATTCAGTATAGCACAGGTAACTAACGATCAGGCTGACCGGAACTCTCTGAAGTGTCCTATCTCCTTACAGAGAAGTTGGATACGTGCAGATGTGCCACCCACAAACTCGTTTGTGGGTGTCTTGACGAATAGCCCCGCCGACCAGACGAGGCGCTCCCTACGACTTCTTCACGCGAAACGTGAGTACCTCTCCGGCCTCCGTGCCCAGGCGGACGAGCCTATCTTCGCCTACGCTGACCGGGCTCCATGTGGCGCCGCCGTCGCGACTCACTTCCCCCGCGGGCCAGGGCAGTTCAAGCGTCAGAGGTCCTCCGACGGTACTGACAATGCGCAAAGCCGTAACCTCGGAACCGGAGTGTTCAGCGGAAACCAGGAACCCGCCCTGGGCGCGCAGGCTCTCGAACCGTGCCGGTACGCCGCGGGGCCACGCGGGAAACACACGAACCACATCGCCGACGCTCTGAAGCACCGTTTCGGTCACGGCCAGGGCCGCGCCGAACATCTCCGTGTAGTGGCCGTAGTCATTGAACCCGTGGCGCGGCTCCAGACGGTTGAAGCTCAGCGTACCGTTGCGGCGCTCGCGCCAGAGCAGCTCGGTGCGGAGCCAGTCGCGGGCGTCGGGCGTGCCGAGTCGCGCGCGGGCGATGGCCAGCATGACGGGTGCGTTGTTGCCGTTGTGCTTGAGTTGTCCAAGCGTCCGCTGGAACAGGTCAAGCTGCTCCGCTGAATCGGTCCGCTCGATCACGTCTCCGGGAAACACGGGTGTAGTCGGCACGGGGATGTTGTACGTGATGGGCTGCGCCCCGGCCACGTCCACTACCACATCGCCGTCGCCGCCGTCCCACCGCGGGTAGTCGGGCAACAATCTCTTGGCCACACGCCACCCTTTGACAAGGTCCGCGTCGCACCCGAGAGTTTCAGCGCCTTCGATGGCTGCGTCGAAGATGTAGTGGAAGTAGGCGATGCAGAACGAACAATCGCGGTTGTACTTGAAGTCCGGGGTCCATCCGTGGTGTTCGGGCGACACGGTGGGCATCAACACGATGCGTCCCTTCTTCCGGGGACACCGTGACACGAAGTTCTGGTAGAACACGGCCACGTCGCGAACGGCCGGGTACGCCACATTCTCCAGGTAACCGGGATCGGGCGCGTACTTGTAGCGCCACCACAGGGGTTGCACGGTGAACCCGGTCACGCCAAGCGTGAAGGCCCACACGTGATGGATGTATTGGCGGCCGTTGGGACTCGCGCACGCGGCCGGGTCCAACGGTTCGTAGGCGTACAGTACGTGCGGAAAGAACGCGCCATCCATCTCGAACAAGGTGCGCGCCAACCATCGCGCCCGAGGAAGGTAGCTCGTGATCAGTGCGTCATACGGTTCCGCCAATTCGCACTGATTCGCGCTGTACGCGGTCCAGAACGTCTGCTGAATGTTGTAGTTCGTGTGGTAGTCGCCGTGCCATGCAGGCGCGTCCGTGAGCAGGCCCGCGAACAGTCCCGGACTCACCGCGCCTTCCCGAGTTACGCAACGCAGGAAGTACAGGTTGCGGTACCACACACGCTCGAGCACTTCATCGCCCAATTCGATGCCGCTCCGGCTCCAGAACTGCGACCAGACGCGCTCATGGGACGCCTGGGTGTCTTCGGCGAGCGTGGCGCGGGCAAGATCCTGCGCCGGCTTCAGCGGATCGGGTCCCTCGACCGACGTTGCCACGGATACGCAGGTGCGGCCGTTCGCGCTTGCCATGGCCACGGCAAACTGCATGCCCGGCCAATCGAGATCGCCAGGGATATCCTGAAGAATCCAACGCGCCCCGCCCGCTTCGCCTGTTTCGGCGGCGGGCAGGCCATCCGACACAATGGCTTCGAGTGTCGCCGCGGCGGGGCCTTCAACGACAATCACGTTGCGGTCGGCAGCGACGTAGCATTGCGTCCTGTCCGTCGCCACGATAGAGGCGACAGCGCGACCGAGGTCCAGCGAGCCAAAGGCGCCCCCCGCGGCTGCGCCGGGAAAACGGACGACGCCGCACGCGCGCGGGCACGGATAGGGATGGGCGTGATAGGAGTCGGGGCCTTCCCAGTCCGACCCCTCGGGCAGAATCCACTGACGGTCGGGCCAGGGCCCCTCGCCCAGTTCGAGCAATCGGCGCAAGGTGGGCAACGGCGGGTCGAGTGGCGTGTCGAGCCGCCCATCCCACACATCGTTCTTCGTGATGCGGACGACCAAGTCGTCCCCTTCGGCGAACACCAGCACGTTCAGATCACCGTTACCGAGGATCAACGCGTCGTTGATGGGATCGCTCAGTGAACTGAAGGAGATCGCGGCACGGTTCAGTGCCTCGGGAAAGGGAATGGATTCTTGTGCCATCGCTGCCACCGACACGGCCATGGCGGCCGCCAGAATTGGTAGTCCCGTGAGTTTCATGAATTGACTCCTGAGATGGTTTCGTACCCCACGGGCCATTTGGCCCCGAACGAGGATGGGTTGTCAAGGCGCGGCACACCGCGCAGGCGAACCGTGACCAATCAAGATCATTCAGAGATGAGGACGTTGTTACATGTTGAGTCCGTTGATCTCATAGATGGTGTGGAAGATCAGCCGCAGCAGCACGTAGCCGAGCCAGAGAACGAAGGCGAAGTACAGGCCAATGGCTACAGTACACCACGTCTTGGCCTTGGTTCCCATCTGGGGCGACCGCCAGACGAGCGGGATGGCGAGCGGTCCCAACACGGTGAACGCCAGCACAAGGATCGCTATGGGACTCTGATACCAAAGCTCCCGCCGGGTTTGGTGCGCGCCGCAGTGCTTGCAGAAAGAATCGGCCTCGTCGATGGGTCGTTTGCACTTCTCGCAGTAGGTGTGGTCGCCCGCGGCCACGCTACGACTCCCTGAACGCGTCGAAGTAGGGCTCCAGATCCATGAGATTGCGTTCGATGGAATACGGCAATTCCTGCGCAAACAGGTCCAGGGCCACCAGCGCGTTCATACCGGCGTCGCCGGGCAACAGACCGCGCAGGCGCTTCGACAGCCCAACGTTCACCGAGTGAATCTGATCGTAGATGGCCTTCAGTCCGGTCAGTTCGAGGTCGGCTTCCTCGCCCCGGGTCTTGGCGAAATACTGGGCCACCAGATAGGCCCCTACCGACCGGAACACGGTCTCGTCGCGCGTGGCAAACGGCAGATGGAACCGAGCCATGGGTTTGAACCTCGCCAGGATGGGACATCCACTCGTCGCCGAGCAGAGGCCGAGGACGGAACTCAAGGCACGTTGCGCCGAAACGACCGCCGTGGTCGTGCGCTCGCGCGTGACCACGGTGGTCTCCACATCGACGAACGACGGCAACGCCCCGAAGGTGGTCACCAGCTTACGCAACGCCAACGCCGCGGGGCACGTTGGACTCTCCTCCTCGGACAGCGGACACATCTCGCACTGGTGATGTCCCAACTGCGCCCAGTCGGGCACGTCCGGGGGATCCGTGCGAATCTGTTCGAGGGTGTCGGCGTCGAGCACGATCTTGATGGTCCACGCATCGTGATCGGGTTCGTCACTCTTGAATTGGTAGGTGAATTCGAGTGTATCCCTTGCCATGGCTGGTTCCCTCCGTTCCCTGCTTCCAGACAGGCTACGCTTTCATCACCAAGTCGCGCAACAACGTCCGCCGCCGTCATTCATGCTACGGGACAACCTCGATCACGTCCACTGGCAGTTTCCCTTCGACCGACCGCACCGCCAGCGCGTGCCGGCCCGGCCCGTCTCCGTTCCATGTATAGACGGCGGACGACTTGACCGGCGATGGCGCGTGGTAGTCGATGGTGGCCACGAGTTTACCGTCAAGTAACACCTCGCCTTTTCCGTATTCGGGCCCTTTCGGTGCGAAAAGAACGATAGACCGCGCTTCCACGTTCCATTTCACGCGCACCTTGCCGCCGGTCGAAACGGCGCCCACGGCGTACCGGAAGCGCTCGTCGTGGATTTCGTCCCAGTCCTTGATGTGTTGTGCCGCTCCCAAGAGGCCTTCCGTGTGCAAGTACTCGAACCGCGACGGCGCATCCAGACCTGTCACCTCAAACTGTGAAACGTCGGCATGGCTCTGCCGTCCCACGAGGAGTCCCACATGCCCCGGTCCCGTCGGCAATGGCCCCGACCAGACGGAGGCGCCGTCAATCGTCACCGTGGCGTTTGCTGCATCGTCCCACACAAGCTCAAAGGTGCGGTTGACCGGCGCATCGAGTTGGCCCTTGCCAAGCTCTTCGTCCTGCGCGCGCTCGTCCACCGCCACGAGCGACCAGTCGGCGTCGCGCAATCGCAAGGCGTGATAGCGCGTCAGCATCAAGGGATGGATCCGGCAGTTTGACGCGGGCCGGTCGGGGCCCAACGGGCCACGGGCGTTCCAGACGAAGGTAACCCCTCCGCGGCACTCCATCGATAACGCCACGCGTTCAACAGAGCCGCTCCGTTTCAGAAACGTCATGGACGGACCTTCGTGACCGGAGAGAACGAACCCCTGTTCCCGATGGGGTTCGGCCCACGGCCGTGAGGCCAAGTTGATTGTGCCATGGCCTTGGGCGTCCCTCGAAGGGAACATGACCCGAAACACGCCATCGGGATCGATGAATCCCGAGAAGGTCTGGCCCCAAATGCCAAAGGCTTCGTTCTCGACGGGATCGGCATGCCATACCGATCCGTGTTGAACGATCTCCCAGGCCTCGGGGTCCATGGCCTGTTCCAGGGGTGCTCGAAACACGGTCTGGAAGTTGCGGTTCAGAGCCACCGAGGTTGTCGGCGCGTAGACGTATCCCTCATGGACGAAGGCGGGGAAGAACTCCAGCAACGGCGGATGGAACCGGTCCGATTCGGGATGGAGCAGGAGCTTCGGCGATGCGTACGGGCCGTCGGGTTTCGGCGCGGTCATGCCAACCAAGGCCCACCCGAAGCAGGGGCCGCTGTCGGTCAACGTCACCACCATCCAATCGTTCGCACGCCGAATGATGGACGACGCGTAGAGTCGGCGGTACTTCCCTTCGAGCAACGCCTGGTCGCGCGTCGTCACGACCGGTTCGGGGGCGATGTGCCAAGGTCCCTCGGGACGTTCCGCCCACGCGTATCCGACCCCGTTGTTCGCCTCGGCGGGCGGACTGGCCGCGTTCTCCCAGGTGCTGTTTGCCGTGGCCCAATCGAAGCACATGTGATACCGCCCGTCGGCATGAATCACCATACAATCGGGCGCACGTGAAGCGGGATGCACTTCGCCGTCGAACACGTGGGACGGATTGTCGAGGACGCGCCCCAGGTGCTCCCAGGTCTTGCCGCCGTCCCGCGAGCGAGACACCGTACACATACTCGGGGCGTCGGAGTTGATGCGATATCCCTTGCAGTAGTGGCCCGTGTACAGGTACCACGCTCCATCGGCCGGGTCGCGGAAGAGGGAACCGTTCACCGGCCATTCGTAGGCCCCTTCACCGCGAACCACAGGATTGCCCGGCAGCCGCTCGAAGGTGTCGAACGACGGATCGCCGTACACAGGGTGCCGGGTCCACTCGTCCATCTGTTCGAAACGCGCGAAGTCCACTGGGGCACCGGCAGCCGCTTCCACGCTTGCCGCCACGCCCATCAAGGCCGCGCCAATACAAACGGTCACGAAAAACAATGTCATGGTCCTTTCCCCTTCGTTGCCTGCCCGCCGGGACCCATCGCCACAAGCATCGCACTGCAGGATACGCATTATACGGGTAATGCGCCGTCTGGCAAGCAGATATTGCGTCTGCAGCATTGACGACACGGGACAAGGAGACTATGATCGGCATACATCGCCCGCGGCAACCGCGCCGGAACGCGCTCAGACCGGCACCCACCACAGAGGACACGACATAAATGGGGCACCAGACAAATCCCGACCGCGAATACCGACTGCTTCAGCAGCGGCTGGATCGTAACGTGACAGGCGCCCCGGCCTCCCCCACGTTCACCAAAATCCTTGAGTTGCTGTTCACGCCCGAGGAGGCACGGATGGCCCATCAGATGCCCACGCGTCCCACACCCGTGTCCGTGCTGGCGAAAAAGCTGGAGATGGACGCGGAAGAGCTTGACGGCAAACTCACCGAGATGGCCGCCAAGGGCGTGGTGCTGGATTTCGAGCGAGCGGGGAAGCGGTACATCACCTTGCCGCCGGTGGTAATCGGATTCTTCGAATTCGCGTTCATGCGTACGCGCGACGACCTGCCCATGGCCGAGTTGGCGCGGCTTTTCGAAGAGTACATGTTTGAAGACGACCAGTTCCCGCGATCCGTGTTCGACAGCTCGACGTCGATCGCCCGTTCAATGGTGCGTGAGGAAGCGCTTCCCGAAGGCGACCATACAGAAATTCTTGATTGGGAACGCGCCAGCAAGGTGGTGCAGACCGCCGACGCGATCGGCCTCGCCCAGTGCGCATGCCGACACAAGGCCAGCCATCTTGGAACCAACTGCGATGCGCCTATGGAAGTGTGCCTGTGTTTCGGTATGGCTGCCCGCAGCTTGGCCAAGCAGGGAATCGTCAAACGCATCGACAAGGACGAGGGGATGCGCATTCTCGAAGTCAGCAAGGAAGCCGGCCTCATGCAGACCGGCGACAACGTGCAGCGGCACATGTCCTACCTGTGCAACTGCTGCGGATGCTGCTGCGGGATGGTCAACGCCATCCGCACGTTCGATGTCCGCACCGCCATCGTCAGCTCGAATTGGCTCGTGTCCATCGACCAGTCTCAGTGCACGGGCTGTGGCCGGTGCGTGAAAGCCTGTGCCGTGAATGCGCTGAACCTGGACGAGAACGGCGACGGGGAGTCGCGAGCGACGGCCGACGGCGAACTCTGTCTGGGCTGTGGCGTATGCGCGCCGGCGTGTCCCCACGGGGCCGTGACTATGAAGTCCCGCGATCAGCGTGTGATAACGCCTAGAACCTTCTACGACCGGATGCTGGCCATGGCCATCGAACGGGGCAAACTGGCCGATCTCATGTTCGAAATGCCCGAGAAGCTGTCCCATCGAGCACTAAAGCGCATCATGTCCGCCGTCGAGAAGAGTCCGCCCTACAAAGCCGCCATGGCCGTCAAACCGCTGAAGTCGGCGTTTCTCAACGCCTTGGTCAAAGCGGCGGGACGCTAAGGATCGCCGATGAGTCAGGATGACGGCCGCTCCACCCTGGAGATTCGCCGACTGGGCGCACGCGACGCCGAAGCCCTTGCCTTCTTCTACAACCGGCTGAGCGTCGAATCGAGACGCACCTTCCGCCCCCTTGGACCGGAGGCGCACGTGAATGCCTGCGACGAGGTCGTCCTTGGCAACGTGGGGCTGGACGAGATCAAGTTCGATCTGGTCGCCATAGCTGACGGCACCGTTGTCGGCTGGGCGTTTCTGTGGGATATCCACACCAGCAAACCGACGTTCGGGCTCGCCGTCGACGACGCATGCCACGGAACAGGCCTCGGCAGCCGGCTCATGGACGCCGTGATGGACGAGGCCCGCCGACGCGGAATCCCCTGGGTGCAACTGACAGTGGTGCAGGACAACGAGCGGGCCTGGCGCATGTATCAACGCAGGGGGTTCGCGCAAACCGGCGAGCACGTCGGCGACGACGGCCTGTCTTACTTCAAGATGGAGGCCCGGATCGCCGGCGGAGGCGCCGAGATCGGCACCTGACCCCGTCAGGCCCGATATCCCGAACGGCACAGGGGCGGACGAGTACGAATTCGCTTCCCCACGCCACATAGCACCCGCGACACACCCCCTATACCACCCCGCTACGTGTGCTTGTCTATCCTCAAGTTGTGGTCTATAGTGGGCGTGGGGGTCCTGAGCGGGTCTGTTTCCAGGCCATGTAGCATCCGCCATGAATGACTGAATCGCGGCTGAGTTGGTGCGCACGAGCGGGCGCACGAACTCCACGCCAAAGGGAGAAGTACGGTGCGAAGAACAGGTGCAGTACATTGTAGTGGGTTGGCAGTCGTTGCGCTTCTCTGCGCGATCGCAGTGGCGGGATGCCCGTCTCCACTCGGGCGCGGTCTCTTGGTGTACCCGCTGGCCTTGGATTTTGGCGGGGCGAAGGATGCACTGACGGTCAATGTGACGAACCAGTGTTCGGACAGCATGGTCTGGCAGGCCGTTGCCGATCAGCCGTGGGTGACGGTGACGCCTGATTCCGGCGCCGGCGATTACACACAGGCGACCGTCACGGTGACGCGTCCCGCGGCCAAAGCGATGGAACTCGGCAAGAACACAGCCACCATCCGGTTCACGTCAAGCGGCGGCATCCAGGACGTGCCCGTGACAGCGTGGTTCTGGCCGGAGTACAGGTTCCAAGAAACCTATGACGAGGGCGGCATCCTCGTCAAGCAGGGGATGATCTCGGCTGAGTGGCTCAACGACTGCGAAGTGTGCCCCGACGGTGGGTACGTGGGCGTTGGGAGTATCGAGCAGACAGCCACCGTGCCCCACAAAGCGGGCGCGAAAGCGGTCGTCGATGAAGACTACTACATGGTCAGGGTCGATATGGAGGGCGAGAAGGTCTGGTCCATCAACTGGGGTCTCCCCGGGCATGCGGAAGCGACAGCCATGGTCGCGACCAACGAAGGCGACTACGTCGTCTGCGGCTATCAGGAGATCGGACCCGAAGACGACAAATCTGGACTCGAGCCGGGCAGCTACGTGCAGCTCACGAAGGTGAGTGCCGACGGGTACATCCACTGGACCAAGACCTACGGCGACGGTCTCTTGTGGGCGTGGGGCGTCAAGCAGACACCGGACGGCGGGTTCATCGTGACCGCCGAGGAACACTGGGACTTGGGCAGCGAGTGGTTCCCGATTCTCATCAAGACCGATTCGGAAGGCGAGGTGGAATGGACCCGCGAATACGCGGTGCCCTATCCCCACGATCCATTCGACGTGGACATTGCGGCCGACGGCGGTTACATCATGGCCGGCATCAGTTGGCCGGGGGTGAAGCGTCTATCGAGAACAGGCCGTCCCGGCGCCATGACCATCCTCGACAAACAGGGCGGCCCCGCCGACCTGTTCTTCCTCAAGACCGACCCCAACGGCAATCCGCAATGGCGCAGCGAGTTCGGAAGCCCCGGTCAGGACTTTGCCTACAGCGTCGTGGCACTACCGGACGGCTACGCCGCATGCGGCGAATGGGATGCCTTCGGCGCTCAGGACGCCGTCTATGTGGTTCGCACGGATCTCGCCGGCAACGAGGTCTGGCAGGACACCTACAACGTAGGCGCCGCGTGCCTTGGCGGCGGCATCGTGGCCGACGGCGACGGCGCTCTATTCGTGTCCGGATGGCGCGCGACACCCGTCAAACAGAGCGGCGACCACGATCCGATCCTATTGAAGGTGCTTGCCGATGGCACGATGGATTGGGTCCGCTACTATGGCCTGGAACCGGGGCCCGACTGGGAAGGCTTCTGGCGGCTGCGGCTCACCCCGGACGGTGGTCCCATCTGCGCGGGCTGGACTCAGAGTCACATGTTCGGCGATCAGGACGCTATGCTCGTGAAGACGGACGAGAACGGCTTCGTCGCCGCGCCGTAACACGCCACGCATGGTTTGATTCACAGCGCCCTTCCGCTCCTTCGGCGGGAGGGCGCTTTCCTTTTGGTCATACTTGCCCGAGGGATGATCGCGCATTTGATCCACTCCACTCGCATGGGGCACCATGGCGGCCTGATCGAAGACAGGACACTCAGGGGGGTATTCCGATGAGTCGATTCCAGGCAGCCATGATGCTGGTAGCGTGTATTGGGTTTCTTGCGGGCTCCGCGGCCCAGGCGCAGGAACCGCTGAATATTGGGTCAAGGCTTGAGCCTATCGTGGACCGGTACCTGGTGGATTCGATGGACGGTACGTCGCTCATGCTCCATCATCCGCGTCCGGCCGAGACCGTGTTGGCCTTCGACGAACCGTGGGAAGGCCGGTTCTGCGGGTACGTCACGATCCTGCACGTGGACCGGTTGTATCACCTCTATTACCGGGGACGCCCCAACGCCGGCAAAGACGGCACCGACGACGAGGTGACGTGTTACGCCGTCAGCGTTGACGGCACCCACTTCACGAAACCCGACCTGGGCATCCACGAGGTCTACGGCACGCGTGACAACAACGTCATCCTCGCAGGCATCGCGCCCTTGTCCCACAATTTCAGTCCCTTGTACGACCCGCGCCCCGAATGCCCGCCCGAGGAGCGGTTCAAGGGCCTCGCCGGCACGAGCAAGACGGGCCTCATCGGCTTTGTGTCGCCGGACGGCATCCATTGGCGCAAA
Source organism: bacterium (assembly GCA_024231375.1). The sequence continues at coordinate 17,049 of JAAEQP010001343.1, forward strand.
CTGCGCGAGGAGCCGTTGGTCACGGGTGGCGCATTCGATTCGCAGAACCTGGCCTTCTGGTCGGAAACCGAAAAGTGCTTTGTCTGTTACTTCCGCATCTTCACGGACGGCATCCGGAGCGTCAGCCGCTGCACGTCGCCGGACTTTGTCAACTGGTCCAAGTCGGTTGAGATGACCTACGGCGGCACGCCCCGCGAGCACCTGTACACCAACCAAACCACGGCCTATTACCGGGCCCCCCACATCTACGTGTCCATTGCTGCACGCTTCATGCCTGGCAGGCGCGTGATCAGCGCCGAACAAATGAAAGCCATGGGCGGCGATGCCGGCTATTCGGGCGACTGCTCGGACGCGGTGTTCTTCACCACCCGCGGCGGCAACGCCTACGACCGCACCTTCATGGAAGGCTTCATCCGGCCGGGCGTCGGGTACGAGAACTGGACGTCGCGCACCAACTATCCCGTCTACGGGCTGCTGCCCTTCGGCGACAGCGAGATGTCGGTCTACATCCAGCGAAACTACGGCCAGGACACGGCCCACCTGCAACGATTCACGCTCCGTGCGGATGGGTTTGCATCAGTTCATGCGCCTTACGCGGGTGGCGAAATGGTAACGAAACCGTTGGTCTTCGCGGGCAAGGAACTGGTCATCAACTATTCCACGTCCGCGGCGGGAAGCGTTTGGGTCGAGGTGCAGGACGCCGCGGGCGTCGCTGTGCCCGGGTTCGCGCAGGCGAATTGCGACGAGATCATCGGCGACCACATCGCGCGAACGGTTACCTGGAAGGGCAACGCGGATCTGAGCGCCCTCGCCGGGAAACCGATCCGACTCCGGTTTGTGATGAACGATGCGGACCTCTACTCGGTCCAGTTCAACTAACGGGACGGCCCACGCAGCCAGGAAGGACGACCGGCCATGGCCATCAACATAGGCTCCCGGCTTGAGCCGTTCGTGGACAGCTACCTCATCGACGGCCTGAGCGGGACCGAGCTACGCTTGCATCATCCGCGTCCCGCTGGGCCGACGTTTCCGCTCGACCGGCCGTGGGAAGGCCGCTACTCCGGCTATTCTACCATCCTCGATGATGGCGGCCTGTACCGCATGTATTACCGGGGCCATCCCGTGGATGCTCCAGACGGTTCGCCGAGCGAATCGACGTGTTACGCGGAAAGCACGGACGGCATCCACTGGGAACGCCCGAGCCTTGGGCTATTCGAAGTCAATGGCACCCGCGACAACAACGTCATCTTGAGCGGATTCGAGCCGCTCTCCCACAACTTCGCGCCCTTCCTGGATACGCGCCCCGGCGTGCCGGCGTCCGAACGGCTCAAGGCCGTGGCCGGCACGA
>JAAEQP010001344.1 GCA_024231375.1 bacterium
CCGACCATCGACTATGTGGTGACGAAGATCCCGCGGTGGGCGTTCGAGAAGTTCCCAGGCTCTTCGGACAACCTGACGGTTCAGATGAAGAGCGTCGGCGAAGCCATGAGCATCGGCCGGACGTTCAAGGAATCGTTGCAGAAGGGGTTGCGGTCGCTGGAACGAGGCCGGTTCGGGCTCGGATGCGACGGTAAGGACAAGCCGCTGACGGGCGCGTTCGACACGCCCGAGGAGAAGGACGCGCTCCTACGGGCGGTGCGGACGGCGCGACCGGATCGGATATTTAAGATGGCGGCGGCGCTTCGGGCGGGGGCCACGGAGGAGGAGCTTTTCGAGGCCACCAAGATCGATCCCTGGTTCCTGCGGCACCTGCGAGGAATCGTGGATGAGGAGAAGGCTCTGGGCGATGCCGAACCCGACAACGCGGAAACGCTACGCAAGGCCAAGGCGTTGGGGTTTTCCGACCACCAACTGGGCCATCTGTGGGACATGGCGCCCGACGCGGTGCGCGCGTTGCGCAAGAAGCACGGGGTCGTGCCCACGTACAAGTTGGTGGACACGTGCGCGGCGGAGTTCGAAGCGTACACGCCGTACTACTATTCGTGCTACGGCGACGAGGACGAGGTGCGGGACACGCCGAAAGAGAAGATCATGATTCTGGGCGGGGGGCCCAACCGCATCGGGCAGGGCATCGAGTTCGACTATTGCTGTGTGCACGCGTCGTTCGCCTTGCAGGATGACGGCTACGAGACGATCATGGTCAACAGCAATCCGGAAACGGTGTCGACGGACTACGACACGTCGGATCGTCTCTATTTCGAGCCCGTGACCTTTGAAGACGTGCTGAATATCGTCGAACGGGAACAGCCGAAGGGCGTGATTGTCCAGTTTGGCGGCCAGACGCCGTTGAACCTGGCGGAAGAGCTATGGAAGGCGGGAGCGCCCATCATTGGAACGACGCCGGCCAGCATCGCGCGCGCGGAGGACCGGAAGGAGTTCCGTGAACTCGTTCAGAAGCTGGGCTTGCTACAGCCGGAGAACGAGACGGTGGTGTCGTTGGAGGAAGCCCGGGCCGTCGCGGCGCGAATTGGATATCCGGTCGTGGTGCGGCCGTCCTTCGTGTTGGGTGGGCGGGCCATGGAGATCGTGTACGACGAGGAGTCGCTGGATCGGTATATGACGTATGCGGTCGATGCTTCGCCGGAGCGGCCCATTCTCATCGACAAGTTTGTCGAAGGGGCGATCGAAATTGACGTAGATGCCATCGCGGACGGGACAGACGTGATCGTGGCAGGCATTATGCAGCACATTGAAGAGGCGGGCGTGAACTCGGGCGACAGCGCGTGTATCCTGCCACCGTACGACC
>JAAEQP010001345.1 GCA_024231375.1 bacterium
GGGCGGCGCCGGAGCGGCCCTCACCTTGAGGACCGCCCCGGCGTTGCACTCCCGAGTTCCGGAACCGGCACGCGACTGCGCGCTGGTCGATTCGTTACTTATTGAACTTCGCCGCCCTCTTCATGAGCTTCTCGACGCCCTTTTCCGACATGTCGGCCGGGGTGCCGGGATGGATGCAGCGCGCCGGGCACTTCTCGGACGCCTTCACAACGTCCTTGAACGTGCCGCCCTTCGGGTCGAGGATGATGGCCTGCTTCTTGTCGTTCCAGCCGAACACCTTCGCATTCACCATCATGCACTCGCCGCAGCCAGTGCAGTCTTCCGAGTCCAGCAATACAGGCGTATAGTCATCGCTCATTGATTCTTCCTTCGCTGCAGGGGCGGCGGGAGCGGCTGCGGGCGCCGCGGCCGCGGCAGGCGCTGCCGGCGCAGGGGCGGCGGCAACGGGCGTGGCCGCGCCGGATGCCCCGGCCAGATCCAACAGACCCGACGTGAGTTTCTGTACAACTTCGGCACGCGCCTGAGTCGCAATGGCTTCGGCGTCGATGCCTTCGGCATCCATACCAGCCAATCCGCGGAGCATGGTCCAGAACTGGCTCCGATCCTCGCAGGCCTTCACCAGCGGCTCGGCCACGACCAAACGCGTCAGACGGTTCTTGGAGTCCACCGCCCAGATGAACGGGAACTGACCGTCCCGGTCGTCATCGCCCAAGGAAAGGAATTCCGCCAGCGGAACCATGTCATCGTTCCAGGCGTCGCGCGGCGCGTTCTTGAAGTGCTTGCGGAAGCGGCCTTCCGTCGCGGCGTAGTCGGCGAAGGTCATTGGCACGTCCATTTTCGCCGGAGTGCCGTCTTCGTCGACGTAGCTCAGCGTGAAGCTCGGCCACGCATCGTCCATGGCGGGGTTGCCGTCCAGGCTAATGCACTCCTGCACGGTCTGCCCTTCGTCCGGGTCGTACGAGAAGATGGGATAGGCGCGCGATTCGAGGGCCAGCTTGGACTGGTGCCGCGCCAGGTCGTCGCCGATGCCGTGTTCGGGCATGCACGGGGTGTGCACGTTGAACAGCGCCGGACGGCGCGACGTAAGCCCCTTCACGTACCCTTCCATGAGATGGCCCGGGCTGGCAATGCTGCCCTGCAGGATGTAGGCGGTCCGGTGAGCCAAACCAATCAGGCCGATCTCCTTGCGGATCTCTTCCTTACCCTTGTGGGCTTTGCCGTACTGCGCCATATCCGACACCTGGCCGTAGAAGCCCGAGGTGCAGGCCTGGCCGCCTGTGTTCGAGTACACCTGCGTGTCCACGATGAACGCCTTGATCGGCTTGCCACTCATCATCATGCGCGACAGGTTCTGGAACCCGATGTCGTACAGCGCGCCGTCGCCGCCGATAACCACAACAGGCGGACAAAGCAGCCATTCCTCGTCCGTGAACTTCGTCCAGTTGAAGTAACGGAAGTAGTCGTCGAACTCCGCTTCGCTGTACTTGCCTTCCAACTCGAGTTCGGCCATGCGGATGGCCTTGAAGCCTTCCGCCATCTTCGCCATGTGGCCTTCGAACACGCCCATCGCCATGGACGGCGCGTCCTGGAACAGATGGTTGGCCCACGGGAACGGATACGGGTTGTAGGGATAGGTCGAACCCCATACCGACGTGCAGCCTGTGGCATTCAGGATACCCATGCTGGAGCGGCCGCGGCCCGTCACGCCGTCCGTGTACTGCCACTTGAGCAGTTTCAGCTTGGCGAGGATAGTCGTGATCCAGCGCAGCCAGTCGCTGTCGAGGGGCGTGCTGACCTTCTGGTTGTCCAACGCCGCCGACAGATTCGACAGGGTCAGGTCCTGGTCCTTCAGTTCATCGATGGCCTCAACCATGGCGTTCGTGTTGTCCACGTCCACCGATTCGGCCAGTTTCAGGCGAAGGTGCTTCTCCAGGCGAGCGATGAGATCGTCCAGCTTCTCCACCTGCTTCTGCACGCGCGGCAGCATCAGGGCTTCGTTGGTCGCGGTGAAGATGTGCAACGCCGTCTTCTCGCCGCAACCCACGCACGCACCGTCGCCACCTACGAGCGACTTGTAGCACTGCTTATCGAGTAGCAGGTTGTCCAGCGCACCGATGCCCTCATCGAGGTCGTCGATGCGGATGAAGTCCTTCTTGGTGGTCGGAAGTGCCAACCAGTAGTCCCAGTTCCGGCGAAGCGTGTCGATGGTCGCCGGGGTCTGAGTCATCACGTTCAGGGCATCATCGGGACACACGTTGATGCATTCCATACAACCCTTACAGGTGTACGGGTCGACCGTGATGCTGAGGAGTCCGCCACTGCCCTTCTGGTCCTTCTCCATGATGGAGTAGAAAGGCTTGGTAATCGCGAAGCGGAAGTCGCGAATCTCGTCCGTGAAGTCCGCTACCTCTTTGTCGAGGGCGGGACGGTCGGGCTCAGTCACGTTGGCCTCGGCCTTCACGACCTCAATGGCCTCCGCCAGGTAGTCCGACACCGATCCACTCTCGTCGCCTGCGTCGATGAGCGCCCGGATCTTCTGCTCCAGCGGGCGCACCATGCGGCGAAGGAACTTGGTCGACTTGCCGTTGGCCTCGACCCGCTTGATAGCGGCTTCGATGGTCTCGGTGATGGTGTTGACCAACCCCGGCAGGGCCGAGTCCGGGCAGATGGTCCAGCACGATCCGCAACCCGTACACTTCTGCGGGTCCCATTCCGGATGTTCGAACCGGATGGTGGTCATGTCGCGGAACACGCCGGTCGCGCACGGAATCATGCTGATACCGATGAAGGGGTCGGTGAGATTGTCGCCGCCCTTACCGGTCTGGTAGAAGTTACCGGTCTGTTCCCAGAACCGGTGAATGTCGGTCGCGGGGGCCTGGCTGGCGGGCGACTGCTTGAGCATCACCGGCATGACAGCCTCTTTGCGGGCGTCGTCGGCGGTCTGCTTCTTCTCCGAGACGGCGAGTTTGCCCAACGCGCCCATCTCGTCGTAGCCGCGACGCACCACCTGCATGTTGCCCTGCACCACGCGAGCGCCCTTGCCGCCGAACTTGGCCTGCAACTGCGCCTCAATAGCCTCAAACAGAGACGCTTCGGTCAGCTTGGCGTTCTCCATCAGCGGCGAGGCCTTGAAGAAGGCGCCCATGAACGCGATGCCCTGCATGCGGAACTGAAGCTCGGGGTTCGTGGCGATTTCACGCGCGATCTTGAACCCGTCCAGGTAGAACACCTGAATGTCGTTGTCGAGGATGATCTTCTGGTACAGCGGCGGAATCTGCTCGCGCCACACGTCCTCCGGCGTATCCAGCTCGCTCTGGATGATAAACACGCCGCCCTTCTTCAACCCGGCCAGCGGGTTGGAGTGACTGAACACGTTTGGATCCGGCGAAAGGACCACGTCGACGTAGAAATATTCGCAGTTGACGCGGATGGGTTCGGGGGCGGCCGCCAGGTAGTAGGTGGTGGGCTGGCCCTTCTTCTCGGAACCGTACTTCGGATTGGCCTTGATGTGGTACCCGAGCAGGTCGAACAGCGTCATGGCCAGGTTCTTACCTGTCGTGATGGCGCCCCAACCGCCGACCGAGTGGAAACGCACCGTGACGCTGCCCTCCGGCATGAGATTCGGGTTCTCGCTGCCGCGCAGCGACAGTTCCTTCACCTTCGGATAGCCTTCCTGAAGCTGCTGCTGATACACCTCCTGCTTCGGGGTGTGCGCTTTGTCGCGGATGAAGTCGATGGAAAGGTAGAACAGTTTCTTCTGGGGGCCGTCCGGCAGCATGTTCTCAACCGTCGCAATCAGCCCTTCCGGCTGAAGGTCCCGGCTACCCATCCCGAAGGAACCCGAGTAGATCGGGGGCATGTCGTCGGCCTTGCCGAAGGCCGGCAGGTCCGGATAGGGCATGCCTTTGCCATTGGCCCCAGCGTTCTCGGCGCATTTGCTCATGGCCGCGCGAACTTCGCGCACCAGCGGCAGGTCTTCCGCCAAGGGCTGGTCGAGGCGTTCGAGCACCGCCAC
>JAAEQP010001346.1 GCA_024231375.1 bacterium
CCACGACCCAGGCAATCTTGTCCTCCGCCAGCACCAACACTTGGCGCGCACGCTGGCTTGCGGGCATACCCAGGTCGATGAAGTAGTCTTTCAGTTTCTTCGAGCCCGTCATGCCGAAAGGTGTGAAACGGTCTCCCGCGCGCCGCAGCCGAACCGTGAGCCGCGCGCCCATAACGTCCGCGTCGAACACCTGCCGCGTGGGGGAGCAATAGCCCGCCAGGTCTGCCGCAGGGCGTGTGGCCAGCTCGCGGATTACGAAGCGCTTTCCCTGGGCTGTCGTTTCGCCCGGGACCGCCAGGACCACTTCCGTATTCCCCTCGTTCTGAGCCTCTTCCGCCAGTTCGGTCACGTCGCGGCTGTTGCGCAGCATGACTCCGCCGCCCAGATCGAAACACGTGCCGCTGGGCGCAGAGCAGATGAAGTCCCGTGCTGCTTCGACCCGATCAAAGGGGCAGTCGATGCCGTGTTGCCATGCCAATATGAGCACGGCGCGGCGTTGAAGCGCAGGGTGGAAGGCCGCGAAGGTCTCGCGAAGCACGGTGCCATCATCTTGCAGGCATTTTTCCACGAGAGCCCGCGCGAGCGTGTCGAGGAGATCGTTCTCGTCGCGCAAGACCTCGCTCATGCGGAGTATCGCGCCGTCCACTTGCGGGTTATAGTCCCTGGCGAGCTGTGGCAGGAGTTCGGCCCGAATCCGGTTGCGCAGATAGCGCGGGTCTGTGTTCGTGTGATCGCATCGCGTCTCGATGCCCCGTTCAGTCACGTACGCTTCGATCTCTTCGCGCGTGCAATCCAGAAGGGGCCGGACAAGCCGCACGCCTTCGCGATCACCCACGGGTGGGATACCCGCGAGACCGCGCGCTGTGGTGCCGCGTAGAAACCGCATGAGTACCGTCTCCACTTGATCGTTTGCATGGTGTCCGGTGGCGAGCGCGGCACAATCGCGTGCGTGTGCCGTGTGGAACAGGAATTCATAGCGCACATTGCGCGCGTATTCTTCGAATGATAGGGAGGACTGGGACGCTTCTTTTGCCACGGGATTGCTTTTCAGGTGACAAGGCAGCCCCATCTGCGCCGCCTGTCCCTGCACGAAAGCCGCGTCCGCCGCGCTGGCCCCGTCGCGGGTTTGGTGGTCCAGATGTGCCACTTCGATGGTATGCCCCAGCTCACGCAGGATGTGTAAGAGAGCCATCGAATCCGGCCCACCTGACACCGCCACCAGCACCGTCTCGCCGGGCCCAATCATGCCATGGCGTTCGATGGTGTTCTTGACGCGTTCGATGATGTCGGCGGCGTGGTTCAGCACAGCGCTCTCTCCGGTTCGATCGTGGCCCGTCACGCCTTCCGCGACGGTCTCGGGAAATCTGGGTACACGTAGTCGCGCCGGGTACGGCGCTTTGAACATGTCCCCGATTTTCCCGGTCTCCGCCGCCACTATACACGCCCCTCCCGAACGCGCACAATTGGTGGGGAATGAGAATGCCGGGATTGATGGGTTGGCGTGGAAAGAAACCTACAGACGGGTGCGTGCGAAAGCTGGGGGCAGTCCCGTCTCGCTTCGCTCGCTTGGTACAGTCCCCGTTTTCGCTTGGTCTTCGCCGTTCTTCACCCGTCCTGCGGGCTCTGGTATACTGCG
>JAAEQP010001347.1 GCA_024231375.1 bacterium
GACCGCGATAATGACCATCGCGGCAATGAGCTCAACGTGCGAGAAGCCTCCTCGCCTCAAGAGATACCTCCCCCTCGCTGGCGCCCGGACCCCTCGGGCATTGCCCGTTATTCGGGCTCGACCTGTCCCCCATTGTAGCACACGCAAGGCAACCTGCTAGTCCGCTATCAGAACAGAGCGGCCCCCAGCTCAGAAGACAAGCGCTACGGCAGCAGCGTTTCTATGTTGGCGAACAGGAGCGACCACGACGCGCAGATGGGCCAATCGCCCGGATAGCGAATGAACTCGACATGGCCGTCCATGAACAGCACGTTGCCGCCGCCGGGGATGTGGTTGAAATTCGTGGAGCCAGTGGCGCCGCCCAGTGCGATGTTGGCGTTGGCTTCGTCGTGCATGACGGCGAGTTCACTCTGGGCCATGGCCGTGGCGGCCGGGTTGTTGATGTCCGACACGAAGAATCGCTCGATGCCTTCGCGAAGGCGGTACATGGTGCCCGTGGCCCAGGAGACGTCCTCGTCGAATGCGCCGTCCACGGGCGGGTCGGACGTCATGTCGCCGATCTGCGCCGCAAGGACGGTCACGAACGCGGTGTCAATCCACGCCAGGCTGCCGTCGGTCGAGTTCAAGTCCGCTAGGTCCACGAGATAGTGATTGGGCCTCACGCCCCAGCTGTAGTAGAAGTAGGACATGGGCGACATCATGCACGGGCAGATGGGCTGGTCGGCTTGGTCCATGCAATGCCACGAAGTGCCTTCGAGCACGTTGCCGATGTCTGGATCGGACGGACACAGCATGACCGACGTGTCGGTGAGGTACTCGGGGTAGATTTGGCTGCCATCCGGGCTGAAGAGCAGCACCGGCGTGTCGACGCGCCGGTCGCAATTGGATCCCTCGCGCATGCGCAAGGTGGGAAACTTCTCGCCCTTGGACTCGTTCGAGTACATCTTGAACACGATGCCCATCTGCTTCAGATTGTTCTGGCAGCTTGCCCGCCGGGCCGCTTCGCGCGCACGGGCCAACGCCGGCAACAATATCGCCGCTAGGATGCCGATAATGGCAATGACGACCAACAACTCGATTAGGGTGAAGCCTTTTCGCCTCATGTATGAATCCTCCATGGTTTCGTCTGGGGTAAGCCCAAGCCCGCCCCGCCAACGAGCGAACGTAGCGCCGCTCACCGCTCGCCAGACCCTCGAATCTTGCACGAAATCTGCAAGAGCACTTGGTCTTGGATGCGAGTTCAGTTCATAATAGGACGCGCATAGCGCATTCTGATAGTAGGCTTTCGGAGGAAATACTTGTATGATACCGTCCGATGGGTTCTCGGCGGCCTTCACGGTCCCTAATTTTCACCAGAAACTCGACGGATCCCGGCCCATCCAGGTGTACACCTACGCGTTCGACCCGCTGGACGAGGCTGCGGAGCCTGTTGCGGCGCCCGGGCCGATCTGCGGCACGCTGCTCGGGTTTCCCGGGGTCAACGCCCTGCCGCCCCACGACCACGACCACCACGAGATTTCTATCGTCACCGGCGGCACCGCCATCCACCGCACCGCGGACAAGGTGACGCGCCTCTCCCGGGGATCGGCCCTAGCCATTGCGCCGGGCGAGGTCCATGCTTTCGAGGAAATGGACGCCATGTCCATGGTGAACTGCACGTACCTCACCGAGTGGCTGTTCTACGACCTGCGCGAGTTGTTGCTGGTGGACGGGCTGGCGGCCTTGTTTTTTCCCCGGGCCATCTGCAGCACGGGACACCGCTTGCTCCTGCCTGAATGGCGTATCGACGACCGGGACATCGAACCCTGCCTCCGGGAGTTGAACGATATTGCCGAGGAACGCGCACGCCCGGAACCGTCGCCCATGTTCATGCGCCGGGTCCTGGAGAAGTTGATGCTCATGCTTCAGCGCACCTACGTCGCCTCCGGCGCCGACACGCCCATGCCTTTCCAGCCCGAAGTGCGCACGGCCATCGAACGCATCGAGGAACACATCCTCCAAGGCGACGCCTTTGACGCACCGTCCCTGGCGGGTGAGATGGGGATGTCGCGGGATCATTTCGCCCGGCAGTTCAAGCAAGCCACCGGCTGGAGTCCGACGGACTACTTCCAGAACCGCCGCGTCCAACACGCCAGTTGTCTTCTGTTGAACAGCCGCCAATCGGCTACGGAAGTCGCCTACGCCTTGGGATACTTCGACGCATCCCACTTCTCGCGATTGTTCAAACGGTACCGGGGCATATCGCCACGCGAGTACAGGCGGAGGTACGCGGCGGCCGGTTGAGAGTCCACAGAGCGATCAGCGGAGCGTGCCCCACTCCACGATGAGCCATTTGCCCCCGCTCTTCTCCAGGTACACGTCCACCTTGCCCTGGGTACTGATGGGGCGGTCGGACGGACGGATGGGGTTGGCTACGGTACCGAAGGTTTCAACCACATGGGCCCGGCTGCCCGTGATCGAGACCGCCGGCCGCACACGCGTCACCTTGATGTCCTTGTAGTTCTTGAAGACCGTCTTGAGATGGTCCTGAAGGCCTTCGTAGTCGCGGCCCTCCGCATCAAGGTAGTATTGGGAAACGTGGGCCATCACCCGGTAGATGCGCTTCTCGGACATGGCCCAATGCACTTCGGCCATCACCCGCAGTACCTGTTCCGCGTCCGACACCACCGGCGTGGTTACGCCCGGGATCTCCATCGCCGGACCGCCGGCGCACCCAGTCAACGCGACCACAACCACAACGGCCGCCCCCACGGACCGAATGGTCATTTCGCGGGTACCGGCGTCAGATGAAGCTCAAACTCGCGACCCCGGGCCACACCGAGCTCGCTGATCTTCACCACCAACCGTTCGCCGTTCTTGTTGAACCGCAGTTCGGCCCCTTCCGACTGGACCACCGAATCAAGGATCCAGTCAGCGGCCGGACATTCCCGGATGAAGAAGTTGGCCAACTCCTGCACCGACGACCGCGACGAATACACCATACGGCCGATACGCAAATCCGACGACTGGTACACGTAGGTCCGGTCATCCTGTTTGGCGCCGAGCGGCAACGGCACATCCGGGAACCGTTGTTCCGTCGAAAGCTGGAGTCCCGGTTCCGGCGGCAGCGGATCGATAGGCACATCGCCCGGTTCCATCAGTTCCGGCGGCACATCCGATGATGGGCGCTCCCAGAACCGCCAATTCACCTGTTGCGTCTGACAAGCCGTCAGGGTCAACCCCGCGAGTAGAACGAGAGCCACAGCGCGTCGCATAGGAAAGCCCCTCTCTTGGCGTATCGTCGCCAATACGTTAAATGTCCCACCATACCGTCCGGCGGGCCTTATGCCCGCCCCGGACCAGTATCACCATCGATCCCCGGAACCAGCCGGAGTCCACCACCTCTACTATGGCTCGCGGACCCCGAAAGTTCCTGACAGACCTAAGATAGCCGCACAAGCGGCTGGGTTCAAGAGCCATCATCGCGCACTGGAACCTGACCCATATTACGATCAACTTGTGAAAAGGGCGATCACGTGGTAGGGGCACGCTTCCGCGTGCCCTGGCTCCGACACGCGACGCCCCCTCCTCGGTAGGGTCGCGCTACGTCGCGACCGTCTTGGCCTCCATGGCCGCAACCACATGCCCCCGAACCAAGACGGCCGACGCGGAGGTCGGCCCTACCCCGGCTTCCGTGAACATCGCGGGAACCGCACAAACGGAACAGTACCGTGGTAGGGGCACGCTTCCGCGTGCCCTGGCTCCGACACGCGACACCCCCTCTTCGGTAGGGTCGCGCTCCGTCGCGACCGGCCACAGCTTTCCCATCCCTCGTGATCTACGTGCCCTTCGTGGTTGGTCTCTTCAGGATCGGGGGCGCGGCCTATCTTCGGGCGTTTCGCTCGGGCCGTTTGTCGCGGTCAATGTCGACGCGGAACTCGCCGAAACAACCGTGCGTGCACAGGATGCCACGTTCGGTAAGGGCGTGGGCCATGGCTTCGTAGTGCCAGCGAGGATCGCCCGGCAATGACTTGAAAATCGCCTCGTAATCTCTGTCCCCCAAGCCGTCGATCTCACTCACTGACATGTCGCCGAAGACCCTGCGCGTCTCGGCGAGCGCGGTATCCGTGTACTTCCGCGTCATCTTCTTGAGAGTATAGTGACTGGAGAAATGGAAGACTCGGTCTTTCTGATTCATTGCAAATTCAACGGCTCCACCATCCCCCGGGCGCGATGCGGCTTCGAGAGAAGAGAGAAATGTCCGCGCATCAACGCAGACCGTCTCGCGTTTGCCGGCGTTGTCGTCGACTACGGTGACGACAACGAAATCAACGGCAGTGAACCCAACCGAATCCAACGCCCGCTCAAACTGCGCGTCCGACAGCCCAATCGGCGCATCCCCTTCCGCCGCGTCCACCGCCGTGCGGATATGGTCAAAGCACCCATCGATCTCGCCGGATTCCAGGAACCCAATGGTCATGGCATCGACGCACCCAAGCCCCAGCACGTAACGCATGGATTCCGGGATCTTGTCCGCCAGTTTGCCTTCGCCCACGATCTTCATGCCGAGCATGCCTTTGCCCGCGGCGTGGGCTTTCTGCAACACGGCCGCCACCTCTTCGGGCGGTCCGTCCATCTTCTCGCCGAAGGGGTTGATGCGCGACAACATGACGTCCACCCACGGCGACCCGGCGGCTTCTTCCATGGCGGCGAAATTGTGGCACGACACACCGTGGGCGCGGATGATGCCCTTGTCCTTGGCTTCGGACAACGCGTCCATGCAGGCGGCGTGTTTCTCGGTCCACTTGGGACCGTCCCGCTCGGTGAGGCAATGCATCAACACCACATCGATGCAATCCACATCCAATTCCTTGCGGAACCGTTCGAGATCGGCCCGGATGAAGTCGGGTTCGCGCGACACGGTCTTGGTCGAAAGCATGACCTTGTCGCGGTCGATGGTGTGGGACAGCATTTCGCGCATGAACACGTGGGACCCGTACATGTCGGCCAGGTCGAAGTACGTGATGCCCTTGCCATACGCGTGGTCAAACACGGACAGCACCGCGTTGCGTCCCTGCCGCGTCAACCGGCTGCTGCCGTTCCACGCGTTCACGCCCGTGCCCATGCCCAAGAGACTGCACTTGATGCCCGTGTTGCCGAGGGTGCGGACTGTTGTGGCGGAAAGGTCGGCCATCGGCGCGGGAGCGGCCATCGCGCGTGTGGTCCCGCCCATGGCGGCCCCGGCGACCAAGCCAGCCGCGGAATTGCGGAAGAAGCTCCGTCGATTCATCCTGTGCATGCGCGCGTCTCCGTTGTTCGTCCCGTGTCCATTCTACACAACGGGCGGTGTGCAAGGAACAGGAGCGAAGCCTGCGCTATCACGAATGTGTCACCCAGACCGAAACCCACCCAAACAATTCTTACCCTCGCCCAACGGGAGAGGGCAGGGTGAGGGGTCTGCAGCCTTGTCCGGGTTCCCTGAGCCCAGCGACTTCCCATGCGCCCGAAGACACCCACAAACGAGTTTGTGGGTGGCACATCAGCCGGGCGAGTTGCCTCCCCGCTCTCAAGTGTGCCACCTTCAAGCGCCAGCTCGTGGGTGCCCGGATTGCCCAACCCCAGCGACTTCCCATGCGCCCGAAGACACCCACAAACGAGTTTGTGGGTGGCACATCAGCCCAGGCGAGGTACCTCCCCCATCCTCAAGTGTGCCACCTTCAAGCGCCAGCTTGTGGGTGTCCGGATTGCAAGTTGCCTCCCCACTCTCAAGTGTGCCACCTTCAAGCGCCAGCTTGTGGGTGTCCGGATTCCCCACGGGGATCTCAACAGAAGGCACAAAAAAACGCCGGGGAACCCGCGTCATGCAGATTCCCCGGCGTCAACGTGACTAGGCGATGCCATGGGCCGCTTCGTACGCGGCGATCTTGTCCTCATGGCGAAGGGTCAAGCCGATCTGGTCCAACCCCTTCAACAGCCGTTCTTGCAGGAACGTGTCCAACTCGAATGCGATGGTCGACCCGTCCGGTTTCGTGATGGTCAGTGCTTCCACATCGACCGCGAGTTCGTACCCTTCCTGCGCCGCCACTTCGGCGAACAACGCGTCAATCACGTCGTTCGGCAGGCGGATAGGCAGCATGCCGTTGTTGAAGCAGTTGTTGTAGAAAATGTCCGCGAACGACGGCGCCAAAATGCAGCGGAACCCGTAGTCGTTCAACGCCCACGGCGCATGCTCGCGCGACGATCCGCATCCGAAGTTGTCGCGCGCCAACAGCACGCTCGCGCCTTCGTAACGCGGCGCGTTCAACACGAACTCGGGGTTCGGTGTCTTGCCGTCTTCCAGAAACCGCCAATCGTAGAAGAGGCAGTCGTCGTATCCCGTCCGCTGCACGCGCTTGAGAAACTGCTTCGGGATGATCTGGTCCGTGTCCACATTCTGGGCGTCCAACGGCGCCACGATGCCGGTGTGTTTCACCAATGGTTCCATGTGTCTGCTCCCGTAAACCGGAGGCCGGCCGAAACCGGCGTTCCGTGTAGTGCCTAGGGGCGCGGCCAGAAAGTAGGCAAGCGTCCTAAGTACGTTTGTTTCGCCTCTGTAAGTCTTGTGTTTCTGGTTGAACTTGGGGCCGCGCCTTATAGAAGCCGACCTTTCAGGCCGGACTTCTAGTTGAAGTCCCAGTCCCGAATGTCCACGAAGTGGCCCTTGACGGCCGCGGCCGCGGCCATGGCCGGACTCACCAGATGCGTGCGTCCGCCCTTGCCTTGCCGACCTTCAAAATTGCGGTTCGACGTGGCCGCGCACCGTTCGCCCGGACTCAGCCGGTCGTCGTTCATGGCCAGGCACATGGAGCACCCCGCCTCGCGCCATTCGAATCCCGCGTCCTTGAAGATAGCGTCCAAGCCCTCGGCTTCCGCCTGAGCTTTCACGGCATTCGACCCCGGTACGATCATGGCCAGCGTGATGGATTCGTTGACCTTGTAGCCCTTGGCCACAATCGCGGCTTCGCGCAGGTCTTCGATGCGACCGTTTGTGCAGGACCCGATGAACACCTTGTCCACCGACACGTCGGTCATGGGCACGTTCTCGTCCAGCGCCATATACTTCAGCGCCTTGTCAGCCGATCCGCGCTTGTCCACGTCGTCCATGTCCGCCAACACCGGCGTCCGTCCGTTGACGCCCGTCACCATACCGGGCGACGTGCCCCAGGTGACCTGCGGCTCGATGTCCGCCGCGTCCAACTCGACCAGCACGTCGTACGAACAGCCCGGGTCCGACGCCCACGCTTTCCACGCGGCAGCCAGTTCGTCCCACGGCGTATCCTTGTCGATGTAGTCACGTCCCTTCAGGTACGCGACCGTCTTCTCGTCCGGCGAAATCAGGCCGGCCCGCGCGCCCGCTTCGATGGTCATGTTGCTGACCGTCATGCGGCCTTCCATGGACAGCGCCCGGATGGCGTCGCCCGTGAACTCGATGACGTAGCCCGTGCCGCCGTCGGTACCGATCTTGCCGATGATGGCCAGGATGATGTCCTTGGCAGTCACACCGGGACCCGCCGTACCGTTGACGCGCACTTCCATGGTCTTCGACTTCTGCTGGAGCAGCGTCTGCGTGGCCAGCACGTGTTCCACTTCGCTCGTGCCAATGCCGAATGCCAGCGCGCCGAAGGCCCCGTGCGTGGCCGTATGCGAATCGCCGCACACGATGGTGTACCCGGGCTGGGTCAGGCCCAGTTCCGGTCCGATCACGTGTACGATGCCGTTGCGCTCGTCGTTCATGTCGAAACACGTGACGTCGAACTCGTCGCAGTTAGTGCGCAGGGTCTCGACCTGGGTCTTGGACAACAGGTCGGCAATGGGCTTCGACCGGTCCGTCGTCGGGATGTTGTGATCCATCGTCGCGAACGTGCGGTCCGGGCGGCGCACGGTGCGGTTCGTCAGCCGCAGCCCTTCAAACGCTTGCGGCGACGTCACCTCGTGTACGTACTGCCGGTCAATGTAAATGATCGGCGACTGCCCCGGCTCCGCATGGACCAGGTGGGCGTCCCAGATCTTCTCATAGATGTTCTTGGCCATGTTCGTCTGTTCCTTCCATAGTCGTCGTCCGCGGACCTCACACAGTTCTCCACGGATACGGTCTACAAGGGCGGGATGTCCGCCGAGTATAGCAAATTGCGGCTTCTCGACTCGACTCCACCTACGCGTTGTACTTGCGTAACAGGTCGTCCAGCGCTTCGCGAAGCAACCGGGCCTCACCCACGCCTTCGCGTTTCGCAAGGCGCGAGAGGCCGTACAACTGCCCCTGGGCGTAGTGGCTCGTCTTGGTGACCATCTTCTCCTCGCGCGCCAGGCACACCTTATTGCCGCCTTGGTCTTTCGCGCGATAGAGCGCTTCGTTCACCTTGCGCACCACGTCCTGCGGCCCAGCGCCGTCCGCCGGATACGCCGCCACGCCAACCGTGATTCGTGCCTCCAACGTCACCGTCTTACCTTCACCGGCAGACACCTCGCGCTCGCCCTCAAACCCGCTGCGTGCCTGTTCCAACGTAAGGAAGGCGTCTTCCTTGTCCACACCCGGCATCACGACGGCGAACGCGTCGCCGCCATACCGGAACACGGCGCCGCACTCGGCGAACACCTCGGACAGATGGGCCGACAGCGCCACCAGCACCCCGTCGCCCGCCTCGCACCCATAGGTCTCGTTGAGCTTGCGGAACCGGTCGATGTCGATAAGGCCCACCGAGCACTCGCCGCCCAGCTTTTCCGACTGTCCGATGCCGGCCTCAAAGGCCAGGCTGAACGCATCGTACCGGTCCAGCCCGGTGAGTTCGTCGTGGCCTTCCAGCGTACCATGCAGTGCGTCGCTCATGATCGAGCCCTCCACTTATATGCGGCTTTATGCATACATTGGACAGCCTATGTATGCCATAATATGGCTAATATTTCAAGTTTCGGCATGGTTTTCCTTGAATTCAGCGGGCAAGCGTGGCCCCCGCCTGAAACGAACTCGCCCCTCGACGTTAGATTCATGGTACAGTCTGGGGAACTCTGGCCATGGGCCGGGGATGAATGGCTGAGCAATGAAGTGCAGGCAGGTTGGGCGCAGCCCCTGTTGGGCGTGTCTAACTTGCTATGGAGTAACAGATTAGACTTATGAGAGCCAATTGTTTCCATGCAGTATCTCTGGTAGTGGCCGTCCTCATCGGTTTCGCCGCGGCCGCGGAACAGATGTCCATTCCCAAGACTCAGATTGACGAGAAGAAGATCTTTTGGGGGTCGTCGGCAGACTTTTCCAACCCGGCGGAAGTCAACTACGAGAAGGTCGTCCAGGCGACACCTGAGTACAAGGCCCTGAAGAAGAAGAAGCTGCAACGCGGCACGGGCAAATACTGGATCCTGATGACCCAGGCCAGCGAACGCAGTGTGAAGGCCATCCGGTCCACCGGCGAGAAGCAGGGATACGATCTCGTGTGTTCCGCGGGGTACCTGGGGAGTCTGGACCCGGCCGTTCCGGCGGACGACATCACGAAGGATGTGCTCAAGGCCGCCAAGTAGCATTCAGGAATGCTGCGACCCTTCCTCCCGTTTCTCCCTTGAGAGCCTATATGTACTGCCAACGAAGGAGAAGTGACCATGCCGCGACCCCCGATTCTACCCACCATTGACTGGCGCGCCGTGTTTGAGGGAGGCGATGATTTCGCGTCCTGGTTGAAGCGGGGGGAAAGCCCTGAGAACCAGAGCCGCATGGAGACCATCCGTGCGGACTTGGCGATCGAGCCCCAATGGCAGGCCTTTCTAACGGCATTGCCGAGACAGGTCCGCGTGGTCGCCATCGCCGAAGATTGGTGCGGTGACGTGGTACGGCACGCGCCCGCCATGCAGAAACTCGCCGATGGAGCGCCGAATCTGGAGGTCCGCTACGTCTACCGGGAAGACCATCCCGATGTCTTCGCGCGATTCCTCACCAACGGGGGCGAGGCCATTCCAAAGTTCGTGTTTCTCAGCCAGGACTTCGTGGAATGCGGGAGTTGGGGTCCCATGCCCAGCCAATGTCGCGAACTGATCGCCCGCGGGAAGGCCTGCGGTGACGTGGGCGCTGCGCGAAAGAAGGTGTCGGGCTTGTACGAGGCCGACTCCGACCAGCGGTACGTGCTGCGTGAGCTGCTGCAGTTGGTGGACATTGCCGCCAGCACGGCGCCGTAGCAGGGCGATTCCATCGATCTGATCCCTTCCGGCCGATTAAGCCATTCCATATCACGGGCATAGGCCTGTCAAGGACAGGTCTCTCTTGACACACTGTGCCCGGAATTGGATATAGTGGCGTGTCTGGGCGTCTGGCGTATTCCGCGGTCGCCCTCGGGCGAGTTGGGGAGGTGACAGGGGCCCGGTGGCTCCCGCGGTCTTCAAAACCGTTTGCGCCGCTTAACGGCGGCGGGTGGGTTCGACTCCCATTCACCTCCGCCACTTTTTCCCCTGTTCCCCGGGAAGGGAGAGGATCCATGGCCCAACGAAGGCGCAAGAACGCGGCCCAATCCGCCGACCCACGGCAACACCTCGCCTCGGTTTCCGCTGTGCTGGAACACGATGCGATTCGGCTGCAGGTAGAGCAACGATCCCACGACGTGGTGGTCGATGCCATTCAGCAGGTGCTGGACGCGTACCGGGCACAATTGACGCCCGAATCCCAGGCACCGGACCTGGACACTCTCGCGGCCGAGGTCGTTGGCGCGTTGGACGAATCCGAACTGGACGCCATTCGCCCCGTCGTCAACGCCACGGGCATCATTCTGCACACCGGTCTTGGTCGTGCCGTGCTGCCCCAAGACGCAGTCGACGCGCTGGCGGGCGTGAACCGGTGCTGCAATCTTCAGATCGATCTCGAAACCGGACTGCGCGGTAAACGCAACCACGTGACCGAACAGTTGCTGTGTCGATTGACGGGCGCCGAAGCCGCCTTAGTCGTCAACAACAATGCCGGTGCCACGCTGCTGCTCCTGTCCGCTCTGTGCAGCGGGAAAGAGGTAGTGGTGTCGCGCGGACAACTCATCGAAATCGGCGGCTCCTACCGGTTGCCGGACTGCATCCATGCCAGCGGCGCGCAGCTTGTCGAGGTGGGCACGACCAACAAGACGCATCTCCGGGATTACCGTGCGGCGGCTACACCCGAAACCGGCGCCCTCATGCGTGTGAATCCGAGCAACTACCGCATCGTTGGATTCAGCCAGGATGTGCCGACCCGCGACCTCGTGACGTTGAAGCAAGAACTGACCGAAGATCCCGAACACGCAGACCTGATCGTCATCGACGACCTGGGATGCGGTGCCTTGGTCAATCTGGAGGAGTACGGACTGCCTCACGAGCCAACCGTGCCCGACAGCGTAGCCGCGGGCGCGGACCTGGTCTGTTTCAGCGGCGACAAGCTCATCGGCGGTCCCCAGGCGGGCATCATCGTAGGACGCAAGGACTTGGTGGATCGCGTCCGCAAGCATCCCCTGACGCGGATGCTTCGCGTGGGCAAACTGACCGACATGGTGTTGGAGCACACATTGCGGCTCTTCCTGCATCCCGAACGCCTGCGCGAAGCCAATCCGACCATCCGCATGATCACGCTGCCGGTAGACGGTCTGAAGAAACGGGCGAACGCCTTGAAACGGAAGTTGGACCGGCTCGACGCACCGCTGACGGTCGGTATCGCGGAAGATGCTAGCGCCGTGGGCGGCGGTTCGCTACCGGGCACACCGATACCCACGTTCGTGGTGAGCGTGCGCGCGGACGGCATGACGGCGGACGAGCTGAGCGCCGCCCTCCGCCGCCACGAACCGCCCGTAATTGCACGCATCAAGGATGACGACGTGCTGCTCGACATGCGCACGCTTATGGACGGCGACGACCAGGCGGTGGTGGCTGCGTTTGAGTGTTTGTCGGGTGAGTAAGCGGGACTGAAGACCCGCCTGCGGCGGGCGAGCCCCTCACCCTGCCCTCTCCCGTTGGGAGAGGGTAAGAGAGACGCGCTGGCCGGGGCGGGTCTGGAGACGTTCGGTCAGTAGAGTGGCTCGGTCAGAGCGCGGCCAAGAGACCGCGACCGGCCACAACGGAGTAGTCTGCGAGTGAGGAGGACGGATGACGATTGACATGTCGCGGCGGCGTGCCGTGATGGACCGATCCCAGAAGTTGGGGCACTGCATCTGCAACCCGAAACACCCGTGCCCGTGTCCGCCGCTCATCGAACAGAACGTGTGCCCGTGCGCGGGCGAACGGTTGCCGGTGAAGCAAGGCCAGGTAGCCCTGACCCGCCACGTGCGCAAAGCCGGGTGCGCCTCGAAAATCGGACAGGCCGATCTGCTCAGCATCCTGAGCGGCCTGCCTTCGGTCACCGATCCCAATGTGCTCGTTGGCACATCGGCGGGCGACGACGCAGGGGTGTACAAGCTCGACGACCGCAATGCGTTGGTCCAGACCGTGGACGTGTTCACGCCCTGCGTGGACGACCCGTATCTGTTCGGCCAGATCGCCGCGGCCAACTCGGTCAGCGATGTGTACGCCATGGGCGGGCGGCCCATTTCGGCCTTGTCCATCATCGGATTCCCCATTGACGAATTGGACGGCAGCATCATGCAGCAACTGCTGCGGGGCGGCATCGACAAACTGGCCGAAGCCGACTGTTCCGTGATTGGCGGCCACAGCATCAACGACGAAGAGATCAAATGCGGGTTCGCGGTGACGGGTCTCATCGATCCGTCGAAGCCCGTTCAGCGCGACACGGCGCGTCCTGGTGATGTCCTCGTGCTTACCAAACCGCTGGGCACCGGCATGGTGTCGTTCGCGGCGCAACTCGGGTTGGTCAGCGACGACGTCCTCGCCGAAGTGGGCGGATGGATGGCGGCCCTGAACCGGGACGCCGCGGAACTCATGCTCACGCACGATGCCCATGCCTGCACGGACGTGACCGGGTTCGGCTTGGCCGGACACCTGGTCTCCATGGTCCGCGGTAGCGGCGTGACGGCCGAGATCGATTTGTCAGCGGTGCCCGTGTTCGGCATGGTGCCCGAATGCATCCAGCACGAAGTATTCGGCGGCGCGGTAGACCGCAACCAGGCCTACGCCATGGGCTGGGTCTCCGCGCCGGAGGCCGACGGAACCGGCCTGCCGGTGCTGTACGACCCCCAGACCTCGGGCGGCCTGCTCGTGGCCCTGCCGGAAGAACGGGCGCGGGCCTTCGTGGACGACATGCAGCAACGCGGACACGACGCCGTGGCCGTCATCGGCCGCATTGCGGAAAACGAGCCGGGGCGTGACGGGCTGGTGCGTGTGGTGAACGCGGAACTGGGTCGGTTCGTAGGACTCCGGGAACCCATGGACCTGTCGAAGAAACGCGACATACCCGCGGACGAACCGGCCGCGGTTGAATACGAAGACGTGCCGTGTTGTGAAGACCCGCCCGACCTTGGCCCAACACCGGTGGCGCACACAGCGACTCCCGAAACCATCACCCAAACGGAGACCTCGCAGATGGACGATCCATTGGGAACCTTCAAACAGTTCATGGCCGAGGCCAACAAGCCCGGCCGCATCGATGCGCGGGCCAAGAAGCTCATGGCCATCGTGCTCGCCATCGCCCACCATTGCGATCCGTGCCTGAAGATCCATCTGCAGGGCGCGGTGAAAATGGGGATTCCAAAGGAAGAGATCGACGAAGCCGTGGCGCTCGCGGTCGAGTTCGGCGGATGCACGTCCATGATGTTCTATCGCGATGCCTGTCAGGAGCTCGGGTTGTGAGGAGACGTCTTCCTGCAGATGGGTCTCTGTGGAAGCAAGACCCCTCACCCTGCCCTCTCCCGTGGGGAGAGGGTAAGAGCCCCCCTCGACCCCGCCATTTCAAGGATACGCCGACCGGGGTGGGGATTGAGACCTTCGGTCGTGGCGTGACCTCGCGGTCACGTCGGTGGCTCGGTCAGAGACCAGCCACAACGGCAATGATGTTGCTCTTTGACGACTCTTCACCCCCTCTCCCCACGGGAGAGGGTTGGGGTGAGGGGTCTTCCTCCGTCTTGACCTGTCTCCGGCCGAGCCACATTCGACGGTCCAAGGTCTCCGGACCTGCCGTAGCCACAATCTTACCCTCTCCCCACGGGAGAGGGCAGGGTGAGGGGTCCTTTCGCAGCCAAGCCGCGGTGACTCGCTCAACCGCTCGATCGCCGAGGAGTACCCTCAGGTGAGCCGGGCGCATCCAGGCCTGCTCCGGCCCAGTCAGAATCCCGAGGTGCTGATGATGATCTGCACCGCGGGGCACGTGGACCATGGCAAGACACGTCTCGTGAAGCTGTTGACCGGCTGCGAAACCGACCGCTTGAAGGTCGAGCAGGAACGCGGACTCACCATCGAACTGGGATTCGCGCCGTGTACTCTCGGCGGCGACTTGTGCGTCGGTATCGTCGACGTGCCCGGCCACGAGAAGTTCGTGAAGAACATGGTGGCCGGTGTGTCGGGCATCGACATGGCCGTGCTGGTCATTGCGGCCGACGACGGCATCATGCCCCAGACCCTCGAGCACATGCAGATTATGCAGTTGCTCGGCGTGCGCCACGGTATCGTGGCATTGACCAAGACGGACTTGGTCGACGAGGCCCGCGTGGAAGAGAACGTGACCGCCATCGGCGGATTCCTCAAGGGCACGTTCATGGAAGGCGCGCCGATTTGCCCGGTTTCTTCGGAGACCGGCGACGGATTCTTCGATTTCTACGAGGTTCTCGTGCGCGAGATCAAGAGCCTCGCCCGCCGCGAGCGGCACGGCGTGTTTCGCATGCCCATCGAACGCGTGTTTGTGAAGAAGGGGTTCGGCACGGTGGCGACGGGTATCCCGGTGGACGGCCTGGTTCGCGTGGGCGACCAGGTCGAACTGGTGCCCGGCGGCCAAACCAGCCGAATACGCGGCCTCCAACGCTTTCTGCGCGATGCCGACGAAGGCGGCTACGGCCAGTGTCTTGCGCTGAACATGACGGATTTCGCAAAGGCACCACCCGAACGGGGTCAGGTGCTGATCCATGCGGGATATTTGTCCCCGTCCACGATCTTCCATGTGCAACTGCGACCGGTGCCGGGTCTCGAACACCCGCTGCAGAACGCGGAGTCGGTGAAACTCCACGCGGGGACCAGCGAGACCCCGGCCAAGGTATACCTGTGCGGCGACAAGACCCTTTCGAACCACAGCACCGGTTTCGCGACCCTTGTGACATCCGATCCCGTGGCGGCCGCGGTTCACGACCGGTTCATCATCCGCCGGGCCTCGCCCGCGACGACGGTGGCGGGCGGCGAGATCCTGGCTGTGACCCACGGCAAGAACCGCCCACGTCAGAAACAGGTGGAGGCGTTGCTGGAAGGATACCGCGCGCATCTGGGCGATGCGGACCCGGCGTCGCTTGAAGGAATCGCGCGACGGGTGACTTGGACCCTACTTCACGACCATCCGCTGGGCGCGACTGCGGAGCAGATCGCCCAGACCATCCAGATCGATCTGGACACGGTGATGCGCCAGGTTGCGGCGTTGGCCGCGGACGGCGCCGTGATGGCCGTGCAACCCGACTACTTCATGCACGGCGACAGCTACGCGGAGTGCCTGCATCGCGCCGAAGCCCGCGTGACCGAAGCGGCGGAACAGGATGACGCGCTCAGCCTGACCTTCGGCGATTTGCGCAAAGGCCTCGACTGGCCGGGGCCCGTGTGGGATCGCATCCAGAAGGATCTCGAGGAGAAGCGCCTCTTCCGCGTGCGCGGCGGCAAACTGGTGTTGCGCGGAGCACCCGACCGGTTCACGGAATCGCAACGCGCGTTGATGAAACAGATCCTCGACCTCTACGAGCGCACGGAGTTTCAGTCGCCCCGGCCCGAGGAAGTCCCCGACGCGCTGGAGGCGCCGGCTGGCGACGTGGCCCGTTTGATGGAGCATCTTTATAACGAAGGCGACCTCGTACGTCTCGCGAAGAATGTAGTGCTCAGCTATAATGCGTTTCGGCGTGCTCAGGACATCGTGATCCAACAGGTCCAGGAAAGGAACGTGGTCGACTCGGCGGACTTCAAGGTCGCCATCGGCTCGACACGCAAGTACGCCTTGGCGATTCTGGATTTCATGGACGGAAAGCACATCACGGTCCGCACAGGCAATCTACGGCGGTTGGCGCCGCACTACGAGCGCAACCTGCTCTGACGAAAAGGGATTGAAGCAAGCACATGGCGGTCTGGTCACAGACATCGAAGACGAGGCGCGCGGTAGGCGTACTCGCGCTACTTATCGCCATCGGTCTGATCGTTGGCGGGGCCAGGGTGTCATACGAGGTGCATGACGACGACGAGATGGCGGCCGCGTTTGGCTTGGACACCTACACCGAAGTGTCCGAACGCGAACTCGTGATCGATGCCACGTTCAGCGGTGTCACCCGTCGTGACGGCAAGCTGTATTCAACCTATGATCGGGCGCTGGGCGCGGTGAAACGCGCCTGCCCCACGTGAATTTAGCCCATACGGCGGTCATGGCGGCCGCCTTCGCGACAGACTGAGGCGGGCGAGGCCATTGAGAAGGCCAGCCCCAGGGAGAAATCCGTTCATCAAGCGTCGATTCGTTCAAGTAACCTCGCTGGTCTTGCTCCACAGTTCCTTTGCGCCGTGGGCGCAGGCCAAGTGGTTCTGCAATCCCGTGCTGAGCTGCCATTCGTGCGTGCTGGCGTGGTTCGCATGCCCCGTCGGCGTGTTCGTCCACTACTCGGGCTACCACATGTTTCCCTTCGTGGCCGCGGGCACGGTACTGCTGCTGGGGGCGTTGTTCGGCAGGTTGCTCTGCGGCTGGGTGTGTCCCTTCGGGCTCATCATGGATTGGCTCTACAAGATCCCCTCACCCAAGTTCGCCATGCCCAACTGGACAGGCTACATCAAGTACATCGTGTTGATTGTGATGGTGTTCGCCCTCCCCTGGTTCCTGGGCGAACAGAGCCTGTACTCCTTCTGTCGGATCTGTCCGGCATCGGCGCTGCAAATGACTGTCCCGAACCTCATCATGGGGAAGGTGACGACCGTCAGCGTGGCGCTCGTGGTGAAACTCGCCATTCTCGTGGCCGTGCTCGTGCTGGCCGTGTTCAGCAGCCGGTCCTTCTGCAAGGTGTTCTGCCCCATTGGCGCCATCCTTGCCCCGTTGAACCTCATCAGCTTCTGGGCGCTCAAACCGCCCGTCATGGCCTGCCGCGATTGCGGCCGATGCGACCGCGTATGCCCGGTTTCGGGGGTGCCATCCGAGCGCATCGCGAGCGGCATCCCGGCCAACCGCGCCATGGAATGCGTGGTCTGCCACGATTGCCAGGAAGCATGCCCCCACGGTGAATGTCCTTCGGGGAGCGACGAATCCGGTCCGTTTGCGGTAGAATAGCAGCGCTCGATACCGAACGAGGGGAGTAGTATCGATGAAGAGATTGCGTTTGCAGTCCCGGTGGTTGATGGTCGCGCTTGTGCTGCTGGCGGCTGGCGCGGTGCATGCCGAGCAGCATGTGTTCCGGCTGGGGCACTTTGAACGGGGCTTCCAACTCACCCTCACTGAGAACGCCGAATTCCGGAAGGTGGCGTTCAGTGCCGAGCCAGAGTATGCGAACGTGGGTGTGCATCGCGGCACCATTCCCGTGGGACCCGAGAAGAAGGACCTTATCGGGTACGCCATTGACCCGGTGAAGAAGGTGGCGTATGTGGACCTCAACCGGAACCAGGACCTTACCGACGACGGGAAGGGGTTCCGCTCACCCGGCGATTCGTACCGCCAAACCTACGGCAGCATTCCCATTGCCATAACGGATGGTCCGGTTGCCCGCGAGTACATGATCGAACTTTCCTGCTGGCCTTCCGGAACCATGACGACGGCAACCGTGCAGTCGGGCTGGTCCGCGAAAGTCGAACTGGCGGAGGAGATGGTGCAGATCGGCGTGATCGACAATCTGGATGGCGTGATCGACCAAAACGACCGGCTCATCATTAGTCCTGTCAAACGGTGGCACCCGGCGCAGAACCATGAGAACGCGCGCTATCGATTCGGGGCCATGGAGCACGTCTGGTTCAACGGTCGCGCGTACGACGTGGCCTACGCGTTCGAGTCAAACGGAGAGAAGCCCTCCGAGTTGGTCGTGACGCTGACGGACGTCGCGCCGCCAACCGCGCCACTCACTATTGCGGGTACTTCAATCGCTCAACTGGTCCTGCGTGGCCAATCCTGGGCCGTGGTGGCCGATTCGCCGGGCGAGACTCTCCAGGTTCCGGTCGACACCTATTCGTCACAGCGCATCCATACGGACGCGGACGAGGTCTACGGGGAGGCCCTTGCCGAAGTGAATCAGTCGCTGAACGTGGCGGCGGGTGCGCAGGTCACCCTCAACGCCGGTGGACCCATCGGGCCAAGCGTCACCGAGATGCGGTCTGGGAACACGTTGACGCTGACACCGATCGTCCGCGGCATTGGCGGGGAGGTCTACGCGTTTGCCGATGATTTCACGCCGCCCTTGCCTGCGTTCGGGGTCTATCGGGGTGACAAACAGATATTCGCTGGCAAGTTCGAGTATGGGTGAGGCGGCCCCTGCGCGTACTCATGGCGAGTACCTCTGACGGCTTTCGGCGACCTCCGCATCGAAGCGTGGCAGAAGATGGGCACGACCGAACACCGTGGCCAGCCTATCACCGTATCCTGGCCCATCTACCGCAACCTGGCGCGGGTGTTGCCTTGGTTGCTGTTCTTTGCCCTATTCCTCTTGCCCGAAAACCGTACCCGCCGCGCGTGGGCGGTGTGGATTCCCATGTTGGTCATCGTGGGACCGGTCATCCTTCTCGATTTCGCGATTGCATCCTTTGACGGCTCGGGACTGGGCTCGCTAAGCGACGCAGCCCAAGCATTCGCCATCACGACAGGATCCCTCTGGCTGTTGGGCGACCGCATCGCCGGGTCCGGCGGGTGGACGACCCTCGGAAAGGCTCTGATCGCCGCCGTCGTCATCTGCTTGCTGACCCTGATCGGTTTCAGCACGCTGGATTTCGGTGAATGGTTCGCCATGCCTGGTGGACTGGCGGGGGTGACGGTAGGCTCGGTTGTCCTGGGCTTCCCGTTGGCGGCCCTGTTCTGCCGGAAACGGATTGCGCCGCCCTCGTTCACGGGCGGGCTATTCCTCGGGATTCTGGGCGCGTCCATCGTGATTCCGGGAGTGGTCCTATGCGTGGTGGCGCTGTCTCAGATAGCCAACCCCGAGATACTCCTCCAGATGGCGTTTATGCTCGTTGCGGCCCTTGTCGGCGGCGGGTTCCTGGGCGCTGCGACCTGCGGCGCCATGCTGGGATTCGTCATGCTGGCGTTCACGAACGGGTTGTTCCTGGACCGGTTGTATCGGGTGTTGCGCAAGCCGTTGCCGGCAGAAACAGTCGAGGAGCCGCCACAGAACACCGAGATTCCGGAGGAGGAGGTCGAGGAGCCGTGGCAAGAAGGCGCTTCATGATACGAATCGGGGCGGCGGTTACGCTGCTGGTTGGGTTCGCGGTGACCGCGTCGGCACTGGAGATCCCGCTCACTTATGAGAGGTATCCGCTTGCCAGCTCCGATTTCCAGCCCATGGGAGGGGCCACGCTCAAGTGCCGGGTGGGCACCCCACGGGGCAAGTGGAACCTGCCCGAACTGGTGAGTGAGAATCCGGTCTACATCGCTTACGAGTTGGCGGGGCAGCAGCATATGATGGTGCTGGACCGGCAGAGGAAGGGCGGTCCCTTCTACAATCGAATCTACTTCGATGCCAACGGAAACAGAGACCTGACCGACGACCCCGTGATAGACGGCACGGTCCACTCGCACGGGCCCGTTTCTTACAGGGCTCAGTTCGATCCGTGCGATGTGACCCTCAATGTGGGCTCGGATGCACTCCCTTTCAGCTTCGCCGTGGCCGCCAGATGCTTCGTACGCGATCCGAAGAGATCTACGCCCACGGCAGAGGAACTCGCAAAACACCTGCGCGTGGAAGTGACGACCAACTGCAGGTACACGGGCACTCTTGACCTCGACGACAAGAGTCTCCAGATCGTGCTCAGCGACGGCAACGCGAACGGGACCTTCGATGACCTCGCGACCCTTCCCAAAGTGGGGTGGAAGAACCTTGAGAGGCTCCTGGTGCCGTTCGGCGATCATCTGTACTTCAAGACGGCCGCGAAGATGAACATCTACCACTCCGTACCTCTCGGCCAGTATCTGTCGATTGGGGGCCGCTTGTTCGCCGCGAGTGTCGACATTCCCGGCGGGAAGATCGTCCTTTCGGAGCCGGAAGGTGCGCTTGTGTCCGTAGAACTCCCGATGGAGGTGGAGCACCTTGCCCTTCTCTCCGAGACATCGGGCACGTGTGTCATGCTGCGCAAACCGCCCAAGCAGGTCACCATCCCCGCTGGCAGCTATATGCCCGTGAAGTACAGAGCCCTCCGTCGCGACGATCAGGGCGACCTGTGGGAGCTCTTGGCGCTCGCGGCGGGCAGAACATCGACACTCGACCTCTCAACTGACGGCGCGACGGTCACCTTCGGTGAGCCGTACACGCCCACCGTCATCATCGAGCCGACGCAAGTCGATCAGTTGAAGGCGGGCCGGATTCACGACCTGCCCATGGTCTTCTGCGTTCGTGGCCAGGCGAATGAGCAGCTCCTTGAGGTCATGCGCATCGAGGGCCATCACCCCTTGGACGGCGACCGGCCCAAGGAGGCGGAGTACAGGATTGTGGAGACAGACGGGAAGGCCGTCGCGCAAGGCGCCTTCAAGTACGGGTGAGGCGCCACGTGCGCGGCCACATGGCGTGGTCCGGAACTCAACACCGAATACTACATCCTGTGCAACTATCAGGTTGGCCCGTATGAAACGAAGCTTGAGAAGCAGTCCGTGAAGTTCTGATGACGCGGGGCGGAGGCTTCGCAGACAAGCAGGCGACCATCGTCCCCGAAGTCGCACCGAACCAAGGAGATACGATGCCATTGGGCCCGGTGGCGGAGTGATCGATTGCCGCAGGAAATGTCATAACTTGGATCCACGGATCGAAACGTGGACAATGACGGCTGCCCCGTGGGCGGAGAGGAGGCAGGTCTATGAGACGAATCAGTTTTGCCATAGCGATGTCCCTGGCACTCGCCATGGCTGCGTCCGCGCTGGATATCCCTCTGACGTACGAGAAGTACTCGGATAGCAGGCGCGACTTCCGGCCCATGGGCAGAGTCATGATTAAGTGCCAGGCGGGGGCACCACAGGGCGATTGGAAGCTCCCCGAACTGGTGAGCAAGCAACCGGTCTACGGCACCTACGGGTTGGCCGGGCAGAAGCTGATGATGTTGCTGGACCAGCAGAAGGCCAGCGACCCCTTCTTCAACCGCATCTATTTCGACGCCAACAACAATAGGGATCTCACCGACGACGCCGTCATCGACGGGACGGTGCAATCGCACGGCGGAAACTACTACTACAGCCAGTTCGGCGCGTGCGATGTGACCTTGAAGGTGGGCGACGCCGCACTCCCTTTCAGCTTCATGCCCGCGCTCAACTTCATGGTGCCCAATCCCCAGGGCGAGGCGATGAGCGCGGACAATCTGGCCAAGTACCTCACCGTGTACATCACGACGAACTGCATGTACACGGGCGTTGTGGACCTTGACGGACAGCATCTCCAACTCATGCTGGGCGACGCCAACGCGAACGGGGTCTTCGGTGACATTGCGGAACTCCCGGCTGTCAGCGCGCAACAACCGAACATGTATCGGGTCCCTTCTGGCGACCAGTTGTACATCAGCGCAACCAAGAAGCTGGAATACTACGACTTCCTGCCGCTCGGGCAGTATCTCTCTGTCGGCGGACGTCTGTACGCGGTGAGCGTTGACATCGCCGGCGGCAAAATGGTGCTCTCGGAACCCGAGGGCACGTTGGTGTCGGCGAAACTGTCGATGGAGGCGGACCACCTCGTCCTCTGTTCGGCCACGTCGGACACGTGCATCATGTTGTACCAGCCCGGCACGCAGATTACGGTGCCGGCGGGCAGCTACATCCCGGCGAAGTATCGGGCGCTCCGCAACGACGAGCAAGGCGACCTCTGGGGGCTCGTGGCCTACGGAACGGGCAAC
>JAAEQP010001348.1 GCA_024231375.1 bacterium
CACGACCTGGCATTCATTCACTTGGTCCGTCGGCGTTCTCCCCCCCAACTGCCACGTTACTCCGTGGTCGTCCGAGTAGATGACATGCGAAAAGTATTTCTTCGTTTCCGCCTCAATGTGGTCGCACGGAATCACCAGTCGTCCTTTGTGCGGACCCCGCTCCAGTTGAATCCCCGTGCACGGCCCAGTCGCGTACCACGTCCAATTGTCCTGCTTCGTACTCTCCGTGGCCTCCTCCGGTTTCGCCCACGTCTTGCCGTCGTCTTCGGAACACGTCACGAAAACGCGCCGCGTGTCCTCACTCTCCTGCGCGATGATCTGCCGTTCATGGTCGCTCCCCAGGTTCCACGTCATGAGCAGCCAGATGATCCCCGTTTCCTGATCGACAACCGGACACGGGTTCCCGCACACATTCGCCCCATCGTCCCAAATCACTTCCTGCGCGCTCCAGGTCTCCCCCAGATCCTCCGAGCGCTTCACCAGCATGTCGATGTCGCCCGTGTCGCTTGAGCTTCCCTTCCGCCCCTCGCAGAACGCCAGCAGCGTCCCCGCCTTCGTCACCAGCAGCGCCGGGATGCGATACGTGTCATACCCGTCTTCGCCGCTCTTATACACCGCGTTGAGTTGTGGATGGTCCTGCAGGGCGCTCGCCGCCGAAAACTCGAACACCCGCATCGTCGACCGCCACGGCCGAAGCCCGAACCGGAGCGCTCCCGGCTGTTTGAACGTCATCGTGTGGACCTCCGCGCCATTGACGCGAAACGTCAGCGTGTTCCCTTTCCGCGCCGCCTCGAAATCGAAGGGCTCCCCGTCCTTGATGTGTTCGCTCGCATCGCCCAGAAGCTGCGTCTTCCCGAATTGGGGCCCTTCCACGAAGAACCGCGCCTTTGGCCCCCCGTCGAACCCGAAATGATTGTCGCCCAGCACAAACGACGCCGCCGTCGCGTCCAGCTTTTCCACGCTCAACCGGACGCGAATCGTGAAGTCACCCTTGCCCAGAAGCTGATTCGCGAACAGGTGCCGCTTCGGCCCTGACCGTTCGAGATAGCCCTCACCAGCATGCCACTTCCCCCCAGACGCGAGCACGCTGACAGGCGCCCCCTCTCTCACGAAAACCGATTCCTCCGCCCAGGCCCCTTGACCGCACAAACACAGGAGAATGCTCAGA
>JAAEQP010001349.1 GCA_024231375.1 bacterium
GCGGCGAGACCGCCGAGATGAATCTCAAGATGGGGCACCAGGTTGAGCTTGCCCCATTCAGGAAACTGGTCTATGGGGCGAACCCCCACATCCGCGCATGCCAACCCAATCGTTACTAAATCAACCGACATTCGTAAGGATCTCTCGCGTGCACCGGTGCCGAAAACGCCCCCGTCACGGCCGGCCCACCAACCATGGAACTGAGTGAGACCTGAGTATAGCACGGGGCAAACCGCCACGCAATCGAGATCCCAACAGACAATCGGGCGTATCCTGAACGGGCCACGACACTTGCGAGGTGACGTCCCAAACACGGCTGACCCGGCAGGCAGGGACGCGCATCGCTCCCGACTGACAAGCTCCACGGTGCCGAAATGCAGGCCATCGGAGGGCTTTCGGACGCCGCCAGGGTTTGAACCAACAGGAACCGTGTGATAGGTTCCTTACCGGACCTCAAAGGATACCATCGAAAGGGAGCGCGTATGCAGAAACGGTGCATTGTCTCGGAGAATGGCGCGCCGGCAGGCGGGCCGTACTCACACGCCGTGGCCGTGGGCAACTTGTTGTTTGTGTCGGGCCAGGCGCCCCTGGCGCGCGACGGTAGCGGATACCACCCCGCCTCCTTCGAGGACGAGGTGCGTCTGACTCTCGACAACCTGCGCATCGTGCTCGAAGACGCGGGGTCGGGCCTGGAACACGTCGCGAAGACACAGGTGTTTCTGGATGACATTGACAAGTTCGCGGCGTTCAACGAGATCTACGCCGGCTACTTTCCGGAGAACCCGCCGGCCAGGACGTGCATCCAAGCCGGACGGATTCCGTTGAGCATGCAGGTGGAGGTCGAAGCCATCGCCGTGATTCCGGAGTGACCGCGGTCTTCCCACAAGGAGCGATGCCCCGCGTTATGCAGAATCGAACTATCCTCACGGCCTTTCTCGTTGTTCTGTGGACGGCCGCGCCCGTGTTTGCGCAGGCGCAACCCGAACCCGGCGAATCGCCCGCCGCGTACAACACCGCGGGCGTGGAAGCGTACAAGGCAAAGCAGTGGGAAGAGGCGATCGCCAATTTCGAGCGCGCCTACGAACTGGCCCTCGACAACGAGACGATTCGATCCAACCTGTGCAACGCGTACCATGCCTATGCCATCACGCTGGCCAACGGGGGCGATGTGGTTGGTGCCATCGGGCGGCTGGAACTGGCGATCAGCGTGAAGCCCGACAACCCCCTGCCTCTCATTCAACTCGGAGCCTGTTACCTGAAGGCGAAGATGACGTCCGACGCCATCTTCAAATTGGAGGACGCCATCCAGCTTGCCCCGGAGAACGTGGACGCCCACGACTTGCTGGGCGATGCATACTACGAGGACCATGATGTCCCTGCCGCGCTGGCGGAATGGGAGTATGTGCAGGAGGTGGCGCCGGATCGTCCGGGCGTGGCGCAGAAGCTGGAGAAGGCGTACCGGGAAGACGCGGAAGAGCACGACTACCGAAAGACGCAGTCGCGCAATTTTCAGATCAGTTTCGAGCGTGGTACGTCCGGTGGCGACCTGCGCAAAGTGTTGACAGCCTGCGAACGCGCGTACCGGGACATTGGCCGCAAGTTCGGCGGCGTCTATCCCCCGACGCCGATCCAGGTGATCCTCAACACGGCGGAAGACTTCGAGAAGGTGACGCTGCTGGGCGAGCATGTGGGTGCCGTTTACGACGGCAAGATCAGGGTGCCTATCACGGATCGATCGGGCCGGAGTATTTCGGACGAAGAACTGACCCGGCGCCTCTACCACGAGTACACGCACGTTGTGGTGCGGTATTGGGTGGACGACAACGTTCCGTGGTGGTTGAACGAGGGCCTCGCGGAGACCTTCTCCCGGGACGGATTGAGCCCGCGTGATTCGGAAACCCTGCAACTGGCCAAGGAAGAAGGTCTGTTGTTCGGACTGGGCGATCTTCAGGAAGGTCAGTTGATGAAACTGGATCCGACCCTGTTGCATCTGGCGTACATACAGTCCCACGCAACGGTCCGCTTCATGTGGGACAAGTTTGGGCTCCGTTCGCTCACGCTCATGCTGAACGCCATGGCGGAAGACGAAAATCCGGAGCGGGCCTTGTTGCGCGCCTACCGGCTGAAGTACGACCAGTTGCAGAAAGAGGTCGCCGCGCGCATCGGTAAGGTGAAGCGGTAGCTGTCAGGGGAGGGGGACATGGGGCTGTTGGGCGCGCTGGGGCAAGCCGTGAAGCGTAGGCTCATAGCCGCATTCACCAAGCCCCTGATCCGGATGCAGTACGAGTACCTCAGCAAGATCGACGAGGAGGCCGAGGTCACCTTCCTGAACTACGGGTACGAGGACGCCGACGCACCCGCCCCCGAATTGCCTCTCGAGGACGAACCCAACCGGTTCGCCATTCAACTCTACCACCATCTGGCGGAGGCCGTAGACCTTGAAGGACTGGACGTGTTGGAGGTGGGGTGCGGGCGCGGTGGCGGCGCGGCGTTCATCAAGCGGCACCACAAAGCGCGGACCGTGATGGGGGTCGATTTCTGTCGCGGCGCAGTGGACTTCTGCAAGCAGACGTACCAGGAGCCAGGCCTGCGGTTTTCACTAGGCGACGCCGAGGACCTGAAGTTCGAGGACGCGTCCTTCGACGTGGTCGTGAACGTGGAGTCCTCCCATTGCTACAACGCACTCAGTCCCTTTCTCGACGGCGTGTTTCGCGTGCTGAAGCCGGGGGGGCATTTTCTATACACGGATTTTCGCAATCGTGATCGCGTGGACCGGCTGGCGGCGCGCTTGCGCGAAACGGACGCGTCCATGGTTCGAGAGTGGGATATCACGGACCGCGTTCTTGCTTCGTTAGACCTGGACCAGGAGCGGAAGCTCGATCTGATCCATCGCGTGGTACCGGAACAGAAGCAGGATGCGGTAAAGGTGTTCGCGGGCATCAGAGGCACCACGGTCTACGAGGGATTCAAGAGCGGGGACATTCGGTACCTGAGCTTTGTGCTTCAGAAGGCGGAGAGGTAGAAGGGCCGGTCGCACAGCCGTCTACTTGCGGCGGTCAATGACGAAGTTCGATCCCTCGCCCTTCTTGGCGACGGACTTCATTTCGCTCACGCGGGTCACCAGTTCGGCGATGTGCGTGATTTCGGAGATGTGGGTGTCCACCACGCCGATGCTGCACGCCATGATGGGGTACTGCCTCGCATTGCCCTGCCGGTCTTTCGCCTGGATACATCCGCTCGCACGGTCGTCTTCGTCGTAGAAGCTTCGTACGACCAAGTCGAAGCTCTGGGTGACAGCTTCGCAGGCTTGCATGGCCAAGTCGGGGGGGGTGATGAATACGAAGTCGTCGCCGCCGATGTGGCCCACGTACGTGTCGTCGCTGCCCAAGGTGCGGATGGCGTTCACCATGAGCCGGGCCGTCATGCGCAGCACCTCGTCGCCCCGGGAGAATCCGTACTTGTCGTTGTAGGCCTTGAACCCGTCCAGGTCCAAGTAGCAGAAGGCGAATGCAACTCCCTGCGACAGACGATGCTCGGCCTCGTGGTTGATCGTGAGATTGCCGGGCAGACCGGTCAAGGGGTTGGCGTTGACGTCGCGTTGAGCCCGGGCCCAGCAGATGCGGATGCGGGAGAGAAGTTCCTCGCGGGAGAAGGGCTCGACCACATAGTCGTCAGCAGGGATGGCGTCCCAATCCACGTTTGCTTCCACAGACCCCTTGTCAATGACAAGAACCGCGGGGAGATGGCCGTAGACGTTGTCGCTCTTGACTTCCTCGAGCAGAGATCGCCCTTCACGCACCATGGTTCCGTGTTGGATGACGAGGCACCGGGGCGGGTCGGCGTAGAACATGTCGAGCGCCTGCTGGGGGGAGGTGGTCGTGCGGACCTCGAACTGGCTGCCGGCTAGGGCTTCTTCGATCTCGGCGATCACGGCTTCGCGCGAATCGACCACCAGGGTCACAAGTCTGGACATGCCGGCCATCGTGAATCATTCCCCCAACGTGAGCACGTCGATGCCTCGCGAGAACTCCGAGTCTACTTCTTCGAGAATGGTGTCAAGATCCTGGAATGAGATCCTCAGGCTCTGAAATGCCTCATGGTCCAGTGTGGGCATGCTATCGTCGCCGGGCCATCCGTAGCCCATGCCGCGGGACAGGATGTCGGCCACGTGCACGATGGCGACGACGTCTTTGCACTCTTTGGCCAGGTCGGGCCGATGGTGGTACGTGATGGGTTCGGCCAAGCGCGCCGGGAAATGCCATTCGTTGGCGACCCAACTGGCCACGCGGGCGTGGTCGACGTACAGCGCATCGCGCTCGGCCACGGAAACGTGGCATCGCTTCTCGACGGCGGCATCCATCATGTCGCAGTAGGCTTCCGGCATCATCACAGTCAGGATGACCTTGCCCAGATCGTGCAGGAGGCCGGCAACCATGATTTCCTCGGGGTCGCTCATGTCCGTTTGGAGGGCCAATCGCCGACTGAAAAGCGCGGTGCCAAGCGAGTGCTGCCAGAGACCTTGTCCATGGGCGGCAATCGTGTCGAACACGGCCGTGCCCAAGACAAGACCCTTGATGACGCTGAATCCGAGGAGCACCACGGCGTGCGTGACGGACGAGATGCGCCCCGGAAACCCGTAGAAGGGGGAGTTCACCAGCCGCAGGACCTTCGCACTAAGCACTTGGTCCTTCGCGATGAGGTCGGCCACATCGGCGGCGCTCGAATCCGCACTCTCGGTCATCTTGGAGATCTTCTTCAAGATGCCCGGAAGGGTTGGCAGGTTGGCCACCTCGACGACGCGTTGTTCCAGTTTTTCCGCAGGTTCCACGGGTTTTCTGGGGTCCTTGTCGGTCATGGCGTCGCTATCCGTTGTTCGATGGCTGCTTTGATCTGGAGCATGACGGGATCGTCAACCTCGGAGAACCGACGATCCAAGTCGGCAAGACGCTTCGCACGGGCGGCCACGTCGGCCTCCCCGCCCTCCACTTGAACGACTTCGATCCCGTTTTCAATCAAACGGTCGATCAGGGCTTCGGTGAGCGGGGTGCCCTTCGGGCACAGGACAGCCCCCCCTTGGTTCGCGACAGGCTCGGACAAAATCTGCCCCGGGACCGCCTCGCTCAGAAAAATCTGCTCCACGCCCTTCCCTCCTCGTTGGTCACCCAATTGTATGCGCTAACTGGCCGTCTGTCAAAGGGTAGTGCGGGCCCAAGCGGAAATGGACGGAACAAGCGAGATGGGGTAAGCTGTCCTCATGCTGGCTCGGGTGGCGGGGCGTAGGGAGGGCCGGAAATGCGTTGGTGTTGGCTCATAGCCGCTGTGGCGGCGGTCTTGGCGGGATGCGCGGGACTGCGCCCGCCGGTCGATCTTGGTTCGCTGGAAGCTCCCGGCGGGCAGCGGGTGGGAACACACCGCTCCTGGCGTCTCGATCCGGAGGGATCGCTGGAGAGGGCCCTGGGGCAGGGCGCCCAGGGCACGGGGTTTGCCTTCATCCCTGACCTGGTGGCCCGCGACGTGGACTTGGAGGCCACGGTGCGGCCCGGCGCGGGCACGGTCGGCCTTGTTCTACGGGCGACCGGAAAATCGATCAAGAACGTGTCTTTGCATGCGGTTACACTCCATCAAGGCGGCGTGTCGCTGTGGCTGCACAACGAAAACGGCTGGCGCGCCGTCCACAACTACCTGCTACCCGTCGACCCCGCCGTCAAGCATACCTTGCGTGTTCGTGCACGCGGCGATACAATCGCCGTCACGTTGGACAAGAAGAGTCTGTTCAAGGCGCGTAGCGTCAGTCTCAACCATCCCGGACGGGTGGGCGTGTGTTGCAGCGGGGGGCGGTGTGCCATCCTGAGTCTCCGATGCCGAACGCTTGACCGCAACGCGTCCTAGAGGGGGAATCACCGTTGAATGCATTGAGCCTGGTCCTGATGATTGGAGCTGCAATCACCGGCGACTCCTCCATTTCGGGGATGGTGTCGAATGCCCAAGGGGTGGCCGTGCCCGGCGCGCGCGTGTTCCTGGAGCAGGGTGTCGGCGGCGATGTGATTGAGGCGGTGCCCGATGCGGACGGGGCATTCTCGTTCACCGGCCTCGAGCCGGGGTGGGTCGGCGTGTTCGCCAAGGCCGACGCATTGGCGTTCGGCGGGCTGAGCCTCAATGTGCGCGTCGCCGAACGCATCGATGACGTGGCCATCACGCTTGAAAAATCGGATTCCGTAGCGGGACGCGTCACTGACTCACAGGGGCATCCCGTGCCGGATGCAGTCATTGTCCCCGCCTTGTTCGTCGGCGAGGCCAAGGTCGGGATTCCGTTGAAGAAGCTGGCTGCCCTCGGGATTGAACCAAGCGTGTCGGATGACGACGGGCAGTTCATTCTGAGCGGCATGCCGCGGGGCGGTTCGCTCGGACTGAAAGTGTCGCACCCGCTGTACGCGCAGGAGGGTGTGGGCGACGTCAAGGTAGGCGCGCAGGGCATAGTAGTGCGCCTGCAGAGCGGAATCGTCGTGCGCGGCCGGGCCCTATCGAGAGACGGACAGGTGCCCGTCGCCAACGCCACCATCATCGTCGTGAATTCTCGTCCTCCCCGGGACACCGCGCTTGTGAAGACGGGGCGCGATGGACGGTTCGAGGTCCGTCTGAAGCCCGGCAGATATCTCTGTCAGGCGGCAAGCGCGGAGGTCCGTAGCGCGGGCTGGGAGCAACTCGATGTCACGGGGACGCAGATCGGACAGGAGGTGACGGTCTACGTTTCCGGGACGGCCCAAGTCGCGGGCCACGTCCGCGACGCGGTCTCCGGTGACCCCATCGCCGGGGTCAAACTTACGCTGTCCGCTTTCGGAAGCCTCTCGTCCGTCTCAACTACGGGGCCGTCGGGCCAGTATCGAATGAAAGCCGTGGAGGGACCCAACGTCGTCCGGCTGACGGCCGCGGCGGGGTACCAGCTTCCCGAGCGGAGTTCCGTGACTGTACATGCCGTCCAGGGGCAGCCGGTGGAGGTACCCACCTTCTGGCTGGCGCCGATCCCGCCGTTTGAGGTGGAGGTCGTGGACGAGATGATGACGCCCGTGCCTGGGGCGGTGGTCAGCCTGCTGCGTCCACGCCAGTACCGGTGGCATGTGGCGGATGACGCCGGCACCGTTCGGTTCACGGTCGCCACCATGCCCGCGGACGGGATTGTGGGGTTCGCGGAGCACCCAACCGAAGCCAAGGGCGCGCTTTTCCGAGTCAACCGGGACGAAGCCGCCGACGCGCGCGTGGCCTTGGTCCCGCTTTCGTCGGTGACGGGGCGGGTCACGACTCCGAAGAACAAAGGGTTGGGCGGCGCCATCGTCGCGGCCGCATTTCAGGACGAGGACACCGCGGACCCCTTGCCGCTGTGGCAAACCGTGGCGCGGGACGGGGGCGCGTTCGCGTGGGACAATGTGCCGCCCATGGTACCGATGGTGTGCGTGGCCTATGCGGGCGCCGACATGCCGGGACAGTCGAAACCGTTCCGTCTTCCGCCGGACGGAGAGGAAGATGTCGGTCGTATCATAGTCGTTGACGGCAAACAGGCTGCCGGTGCATTCGGCGACAGACTCGACTTGCAGTCCTTCGTTTCGTTGGACGGATCAAGTGCGGACGGCAGCGCCGGGGCCCCGGTTCTTGTGGTGTTCTGCAAACCGGAGGAGGGGCGGGCGTTTCTCGACGCACTCGAGGCGGCTCAGGCCCTGTTCGCCGAAGCGGGCGTGGCATGCGCTATGGTCGTGGATGGCGACATGTCGGCCTCATCGGACTTGGTG
Organism: bacterium; assembly: GCA_024231375.1. The sequence goes on from JAAEQP010001349.1 coordinate 7,782, forward strand.
ACGCTGCTTCGCGGTCGCCCGCCAGGACCTGCGACGACATATCTGGTCGGCGCGGACGGGCGTGTGGCCCTGGAAACCTTCGGTATGCCTCCGCTTCGTGCGGTCCGGGGCATCGCAGGCCCGGCAGGTTCCTGATGGCGACTGGGAACCATCGCGCGTGGTGCTGGCTCGGCCTGGCTCTGGCCCTTTCACTGCCCGCCGTCGCCTTCGACATTGAGGGAACCGTGGAGGATGAGACCGGGGCGCCGGTTGCAGGCGCCACGGTGTGGATCGCGCAGGGCGCCCGCGTCCAGCAGTGCGGGAGCGACGCGTCCGGCCGTGTCTCATTCTCAAACGTGGACGTCGGCTCACTGGCTGTGATCGGGCGCAAGCCGGGTCGTGCCATGGGCGGATTCGCCGTGATGGCCGCCGGACCGGACTCGTTCACCCTCACCTTGGGCGAACCGGACGAGGCCACGTTGCGCGTGGTCGATCCGCTTCAGTTCGAAGGTGGAGGATACAAGCGTATCGCGGGCGCACGTGTCGAACAGATCATCGTCAATGCGCGATTCAGTATCCCCGTGTCCCTCCTCGTGTCGCACGGATTTCCCGCGTTACGAAGCAGCGACGAAGGCCTTCTCACAATCCCATGCCTTCCCCACGGAGGGCACGTGGCCCTGCGCGTGTCGCACCGCGCCTACGCCGACGCCTTCATGCCGTTCATCCTGGTCGGCGCCGACGCCGAGTTTGTGGTGCAGCTCCCGCCGGGGGTGCCGGTCCGAGGGCGCGTCACCGGGCCCGATGGCGCGGCCGTGCCCGGCGCGGTGGTGTGCGTGTTCCGTACCGGCGAGCGGGGCATGGACACATACAAGGAGGTCGTCACCGGCTCGGATGGGTTCTACAAGGGCATGGCGCCTTACGGCGAGTATCTGGTAAACGCCGCCTGTCCCGGATTCGTGCCGCCAGAGCCCGTTCCCATCACGGTTGCCGCCGAGACGACAGAGGTCCTTGTCGACCTGCGCCTTGCACAGGCCGGCTGTGTCACTGGCCGCGTGACCGACCCGGACGGGCAACCCGTGGGTGCCGTACCCGTGGGTTCGTTCCGCGACGGCGTCTTCTTTGCGGAGACAGTGACGGCGGCCGGCACCGGGGAGTTCCATGTCGAGGCCCCCGAAGGATTGGTGCAGGTGCGCTTGGCCGCCCCGGACGGGCACCGGGCCGATCGTCCGGAGGGGATCGGCGTGACTGTGGCCGCGGGTGGCGTGGTGACCCTCGAGGCGCCCCTCGTTGTTGTGCCCTTGCGCGCGTACAGCGGCCGTGTGCTGAATCCGGATGGAAGTCCCGCTTCGGAGACGCTGGTGACCGTCACCGATCTGGAGATACCGTGCCGTGCACTGACCGACGACACGGGCGCGTTCTCCCTGGAACTGGTGCAAGCACCTTCCGGTGCGACGCTGAATCTCAGCGCGGAACACGGGCGCCGTTTCCTGCGCGCCACGGCCCAGGTTCCTCTGGCTCAGACCGAGTCCATTGTCCTGCGCTTGGCGCCGTTCGAACCGGATCTGCGGCCAGATCGGTCGGGCGAAGAGGACGGCCCCTTGGAGGCGCTACGTGGCGAGGCGGCGCCCGCGCTACGGTGCGTGGAATGGGTGAATGTCGGAGTGGGGGATGAGCCGCCCGCACTCGACCAATCGCTACGCGGCAAGGTGGTGGTTCTGACGTTCTGGGATCGGAGCGACGCTGCGGGGATCGCAGCGCGCTGGATCGACGAAGTGAATGGATTCTACGACGTGTGCCAGGGTCTTGAGGATGTGGCGTTCGTGGGCATCGCGTCGGGGGTGACGGATCGATCCGCGCTGGCCGAATTGACGGAATCCTTCGGCGTGGCGTGGCCGGTGGGCCGCGACCCGGAAGGTGTGCCCACCTTCGATACCTACGACATCAACTACGTGCCCCAGACGTTTCTGATCGACAAAGGCGGGATCGTGCGATACTACGATGTGTCGGGGCGATTGCTGGAGTTGATCAAGGCGCTACGGCGCGAGGCATAGAGAACGCCGCGAACACGACACAACGCGCATTCGCGGCGTGGAATACGACAGAGGTTTTCGGTGCTAGTCGATGGCGCCGGCGAGGCGCTGAAGCGTGGACTTCTTGCGGGCGGCCGAATTCGCATGGATCACGCCCTTGGACGCGGCCTTGTCGATCTCGGACAGCGCTGCCGGTAGCGAGGCCGCAACCTTCTCTTTGTCCTTGGCATCGATTGCCGTCTCTGCCTGCTTCACATAGGTCTTCATGCGCGACTTCACCGCGATGTTCCGCTGACGGTTCCGCTCATTCGTGCGAATCCGTTTGATCGCCGACTTCTTGTTAGCCATTCGCTACTTTCTCCGTTCAAACCGTAATTTGTACTCGCAATTGACGCGGTAGCATAGCAAACATCCCAACTCCGATGCAACTTCTTGTCGCGTAGCGAATAATGCCTGCTATCGTAAGTCCCTGGCAGTCAACCGGGATGCCTCTTCGGCGGGGTCTCAAGCCCTATTTCGTTGTATCCAGAACCTCACCCAGATCCAACAAGCGGTTCAGTTCCCAGAAGCTCGTCGCGTGGTACAGATCCGAGAAGTAGCTGCGCTCATTCTCCTTGCGGAACGCGATCAACTCCTTCACGGCCCGCTTCACCTCGTCTGCTTGGCCCTCGGGCACCTTCTCTTCGCCCTTGTAGGCCGCCGCGAGCCGCGAGGCCAGCCGGGCGTGGCGCAGACCAAGCCGCACGAACTCCACACGTTCGCCAAACTCGGGAGAATCCGACTCCCCCGCTTCCGTAAGTGCCTGCTCAAGAAGCGCTTCCGCAGGGCCGAAGCATTCCGGTGGGAAGGCGGCGTGAGCGCGGCGCACATAGTTGCTGTATCGCCAACCGACGTCCCAGTACATCTCGATGATCCGCATGCGGTGCTCGAACGCGTAGTCCTCCCAATAGGCGAAATACCGCTGCATGGTGTCCGCGGCAGGACCGAAGGCGGCACAATACTCGTCGCGAATGGCGTCAAGATCCAACTCCGGTTCACTCATGAGGCGGAAATGCATGTAGAGACGGAGACCCTGTGCCGCCCATTGGCCGGTGAGCGAGTCGAAGTCGGCGCCCTCCATTCCGTGGGCATAGGCGAACTTGAAGAACTCGCCTGACTGCCGGGTCTCGAAATGCGGCATGACGTACCCATCGTGAAGGTAGTTCGGGCGGTAGGCCATCCGGATGCCGGTCGCGCGCCAACCCAACCATTGCTCCTTGATCCATTCAAAGGCCTCATCCGGCATCGGGAAATAGCGCAGGTGCGGGTCCTGCCATTGCACAAACTCGCCGTAAATGTTGCCGTTGAGTTGCATATCCGTCGATGGCGCGGGAAACTCGTTCTCATAGATGAACGATCCCGAGACGAGCACATCCGGATTGCGCTTCCTGGCCTTCTCGTGAATGGCCTTCCAGAACCGTGCGTAACGATCGGGCGTCGCCCCAGCGAACAGTTCCTGCGCGCGGTGGTCAGTCGCGTAGACGCGTTTCGCAAACCAGGGCGGATCCTCCGGCTGGGACCCGTCCCACGCCTGACAGTTCTCGCACGTGCAGCGACCCGGTCGATCCACCGGCCCCAGCAGCAACGTATCGCCTCCGTCCCACTGCTCGACGATGAAGTCGTGCAATTCCGGGTTCGACACGCACATCGGCACGTGGACATAGTCCTTGTCAGGATGCCCGCGCACCCCATCGCGGCGCAGGGCGAACCATTCGGGGTGCTCCACGCCGTAGCGTTGCCACCAGCCGCTGAACGCATGGCCCGTGCGCGGCTTCACGTCCCGGCCGCCCATTCGATGTCGGCGCAACAGGATCTCCAGGGCCTTGCCGTAACTCACGGCCACGTCCGGGCTGAATCCCAACCGCGTATCCCCATCGCTCAGTCTCTGCGGATCTCGCGCAACGCTCGCGATGCGTCCGAATCGGATGGAACGGAACCTGAGCGCAGGCGCTTCAGTTTCGTTCAGAGCCCAGAACTCGACGGTGTCCGTTCTCGGCACAAACGTGCCCAACTCGCCAGGCCACAGCCATCGCGCGCCCAGCACGCGCTCGAGGAACTCGTACACGCCGAAAAGCGTGCCGACGTTCGGGTTGTTCTGCTGAAGCGGATCTCCGTCATCTTCCCGTCCGAGAATGAAAAGGTCATTTCCAAACGACCGCATGGTGTAGGCTTCACGCGGCAGCCGGTCCGGGTCCAGTCCACGCGCCCGCCCTGCCCCGGTGTCGCCGATGAAGACCCGCGTATGAACGTCCCCGGGCGTGTCGGACTCCACAACAGTCTTCAGTGTCACGCCAGTGGCGTGCGCCACATGCCACACCAGTTCCTCAGCCGCATAGCGAGCCGTCCGGCTCGGCTCGTCGGCGGTGACCACGACCGCCCGCGCCTTGCCCTCACGCACGAGGCTAACCTGAGCGGCGCCCGGAAGCGACAGAGCCAATCCTGCCACCACACTCGCGATGCTGACCCACCCCGTTCGTCTACACATGATGATTCCCCCCTTGGGCGTTTGCCCTCAACCATGTCGCAAGGCAACCACAACCAGTCGGAGACTGCTCAGCGAGTCACGGCCCCTCGAGGATGCCGTGATATCGCGCCAGCCAGTACGGCAGCATCCAGTGAACGCCCGCGCCTTCCACCAAACCATCTCCCCCGACGTCTGCAACGTACGGGTCCGCGTTCCAGCGCTCGAACGAGCGTTCGTCAGCGGGGAGCACGTCCGCCGTCAACACCTGACCCCCAACGTTTCTCACGCGCTGCAACATCACATCGTCCCGGTGGCTGTTCTCCTGACGCCAGTCGCGGCGGTCCAGGGGCATCTCGCGCAAGGTCCTGAGAGCACCCTCGATATCCGCGTCCTCAGGGTCGGTGGCCGCGTAGACCATGGCTAGAAGGCTGTTGCGTTCTGGCGCCTCGATGCAGGCGTGTCGTCGCAAGGCCCGGTGCAGTACGTTGCGAACGACCGGGTCCTCCTCCGTCTCCAGGAAGATGTAGAAGACCAACGCCGACAATTGGTCGTCAGAGTGATTTAGCTCATCGGGGAACACCTTCTTCTGCAACAACATGTTGCTGAGGTAATCGTGCTCGACGATCAAGCTCTCGTAGTGGTCCATGTACTTTTTGTCGCCGGTGATGTGATGGGCCGTCTTCAGAAACGCCGGCATCATGAGCGAGTACAGCCCGCTCTCGAGATAGTGGCTTGGCGCCTCATTTACCATTTCCGGGTTCCACCAGCCCCATCGGGTGCGGGTGCCGTCCCAATCGATGATCTGATAGTTGTTGTCCAGGATATAGTCGAGAACCTGCCGCAACTGCTTCTCAAGTCGTGCCCGCTCTGCCGGGTCGTGCTTCGCAATGTGCTCGTAGTACGTGTAGAACGCAAAGAAATGGCCCGTGATCTGGTCGCTTGAGACGTCGTCACGCCAAAGGTACTTGCCATCCTTCGTCTCATGCCAGTTGTCCTGTTCTCGGAGCTTGGGAGCCGTCGATTCGTCGACGGCCACCACGCACCGCGCGACGAGCCCGCGGATGCCGGTGACGTTCTGCAGGCGATACAGCGCCTCCATACCCTCGCGCGCAAGGTCCCTATAGCGCTCTTCCCCGGTGATGCTGTACGCCAGCGTCATGGACGTCACATGGTACGACGTCCAGAGACCGTCACTCGCCTGAGGCCCATGTGTCCACGCGTCCGTAGCATCCGGCGCGGTGTAGTATGCGGGCGAAGGCATCCCGAGACGGCGATGCCGTTCCAAGTACCGATCGAGCAAGTAGGTCGCCTTCTCATGCAGCGTTCGTTCGACGGTCTCTATGGCGCTCCAACCTGCCTTCGTGCGCACAAGCACCGTACCGCCCTCGGCGATGGCAAGGGCCTCGACATGGTCGTCGGGCAGGTAGCGCTGGCCCTGACGGTAGAACCACTGGCGGCCCTCGTGATAGGGGCGAAAATGGATCAGCCCTTCACGGCTACCAATCCACAACTGGTCCTCCGCATCGATCACGATACACGTCAGTTCCTCGATTGGGAGCCCGTCGCGACCCCGATACGACGTCCAGTGCCCCGTGTCATCCCGCGCACTGAGTCCGGCTACCGTGGCCATCCAGAGGGTCTTCCGAGAGTCGAGGCACATGCCGGTTACGTGAGATGACAACGGCCCGCGTTCATTCCCGTAGTGGACGTGACGCACGTAGGGGCCGTCCGTATGTTCCGATACATGCAAGCCAACAGATGTCCCAACCCACGCAAGGCCACCCTGTTCGATTACCGGAGTTGTGGCGGACTCAGGAAGGCCGTCGGGCTGACCGGCCGTTCGCGGGATCACAACCTTCGCCGCTTCACCATCCGGAACCGTCCGCCTGACATGCTCGATGAAAGGCGTGTCCGGGACGGGAAGCGCGAGCGGCGGCTCGCCCGGCGTGCTCATATGATCGCGCCAAGCGAGCGGCGGCGCCAGCGGCGCAACGAAAGGAGGCGGGTCGAAACGGGACGACTCCGCATGAACACTCATGGCCGTCGTAACTATCGCAAGAAACAGCGCCGAGCTTCGAAGCATGCTATTCACCTTGTCCTAATCCCCTCTTCGTCCCTTGGGACGACCGCAGTGCGGCAAGCCTCCACGCACCCGTCTGCGATCACCCTCCAACCAAGTCCGTCAGGTGGTTCACCATTATGTGGGCGCTCGTTCACCGCTTCAAGACGCGCCACGCGGCATTGATGGTGCGCCTTGCTCCAAGGCAGTTGCCGGGGTGTGATACTCCTCGACTTCGCTCGGATGACATGGAGAGTATGTGCGGGATACGGGGAGCATACCCACTCCGTCATCCTGA
>JAAEQP010001350.1 GCA_024231375.1 bacterium
CCTATTCCCAGAGAGGAGGGCATGCGATGTCTGACAAGAACGTCGACGGTGCGTCCCAGGGACCAAGGGTGGAGTGGGTCTTTCTGGCCGTGCCTTGGGTAGTCATTGCCGGCCTCGGCAATCTCGCACTGACGGGTGGAGCCCTTGAGGCTCTTGGTGACTCCGCAGGAGGTGCGTTGCTCGTCCTCATGCTGATCCCGTGCATCCCGTTTCCGCTGGCAGTGATCACGGTGGCCCTGATCATTCTCGGAGCCATCCGCGGTGGCACAACCAGGTATCCGGAACTCAACCGGACAATGTGGTGGCTCGCCGTTCTCAGTGCCTTCTGGACGCTGGCACTGGTTCCGCTACTACTTGCTGGCTTGTAGTAGGCATCCCGAGAGCCGTGCCCGGGACTGCCTCGTGAATCGGGCAAGGCTTCATTCCCGAGGATGGTCGCGTCCGGCGACCGCGACGTACGTCAGCACTCGCCAGTTTCCAGAAGAGCCACCAGGCGGGGTTCTTGGCGAAAGCTGAAATCGGGGTACACGTAGTCGCGCCGGGGACGGCGCTTTGTACATGTCCCCCGATTTCCGGCCGCCACCACAAGGCGACGTACTGACGTGCTGGCAAAGGTCCCCTGTTACGCGGTAGGATCGCCCTCCAATGACCACCAGCGTGGAACATACCAAGGAGAAGTCTTGTGCGAATGGGGATGCTATTGGCTGCGGTGGCTCTGGCCACGGCCATTCTGCTGGCTGCGGCGAATGCTCAGGAGACAGAGAAAGGGAAGCCGACGACCGAGAAGGAATACTCTACCATGCGGGGCAGCCTCGACAATTGTCGTGTCAAATTCGAGCGGGAGAGGAAAGCGCGGGTCGCCTATCTCGGCGGGTCCATCACCCACATGGACGGATGGCGGCGATTGGTCTCGGAGATGCTGGCGGAGTGGTATCCGGACACGGAGTTCGACTTCATCGACGCGGGGATTCCTTCGACGGACACGGCCATGGGCGCGGCACGCGTGGAGCCGGACGCGTTCGGACAGGGGCCGGTCGACCTGCTCTTTGTCGAGTTCGCCGTGAACGATTCGACGAACGGTCGCTCGGCCACGGAAAGCGTGCGCGGCATGGAGGGCATCATTCGGCGGGCACGACGGCTCAATCCGAACGTGGACATCATCATGATGTACTTCGTCGATCCCGACAAGATGGACGCCTATCGGGCGGGCGGCGTGCCGGAAGAGGTTGTCTCGCATGAGAAAGTGGCCGAGCACTACCGCATTTCGAGCATCGACCTCGCACGCGAAGTGACGGAGCGCATCGACGCGGGCGAGTTCGATTGGGACACGTTCGGTGGGATTCATCCGGCGCCCTTTGGGCATCAGGTCTACCGGAACACCATTGAGCGCTTGCTCAAGGCGGCTTGGGACAAGCCGTTACCGGATGTGGCGTCGCTGATGCCGCATCCGGCGCCGATGGCGTGCATCGATCCGTTGAACTACGAGAACAGCCGCTACGTGAGCATCGAGGAGGCGAAAGTCGAAAGCGGCTGGCAGCGCAATCCCGAGTGGGCGCCAAGCGACAAAGCGGGTACGCGGCCCATGTTCGTGAACGTGCCCATGCTGACGGCCGACGCGCCGGGCGCGACGTTGACGTTTGACTTCGAAGGGACGGCTGTCGGCGTTGTCGTGGCGGCGGGTCCCGATGTGGGAATCTTCGAGTTCGCCATCGACGACGGGCCCACACGGACGGTGGACCAGTTCACGCAATGGAGTTCGGGGTTGCATATACCTTGGGCCTACATCTTCGACGCGGACCTCGAGCCGGGTTCGCACACGCTCACGCTACGCATGTCGGAGGAAAAGAATGCCGGGAGTCTCGGGCACGCGGCGCGGATTCGTGATTTCATTGCGAATTGAGGAAGTGGGGATTTCTGACAAGACCATTCTGAAGATAGGACCATTTGGCGGGAAGGGGGAGGGCAGTAGAGCCGCCTCTTCGTCATTGCGAGCGAAGCGAAGCAATCTCGTTC
>JAAEQP010001351.1 GCA_024231375.1 bacterium
CAATCCTGCTCCCCCTTCATGCTGCCAGGTCCCGGAACACCTCTTCCAGATGCGGCTACAACTGCCCATACAACGTCTTTCGTCGGCTCTTGCGCATGAAGGTCACCCGGCACATGCACTCCCCACTTCGTGTGGCTCTGACTCCCGTATACGTCAGACTCCTGCTATTTCCCCCGGCAGGACCGGGGATCTCCCCTCGTCGGCTCCCGGGAACCACCCCTCAGGAAGATCAACATGGAATCAACGATGTTGACACGATTGGGAGAACACTGCGAGAATCACTGAAATCGACGCGGGCAGTGTCGCGCAGATTCAAACAGAAGCGCACAGTGCCAAGAAACGATCTGGAGGACTATAGGACAATGAGTTCAGACAACAAAGGCTTCACTCTGATTGAATTACTGGTTGTCATCGCGATCATTGGCATCTTAGCTGCAATCTTGCTTCCTGCTTTGGCGCGAGCACGCGAGGCCGCGCGGCGCGCGAGCTGTCAAAACAATCTCAAGCAAATGGGGTTGGTGTTCAAGATGTACTCCAATGAGTCCAAAGGCGAGGTCTATCCCCGCATCACCATCTGGCAGGGCATGCCCACGGAGCCGGACGACTGTGCATTGCGCACGGCGGCCGACAACTTTCATTGGGACGGCCCATCCGTCTTCCCGGAATACCTCTCGGACTACAACGTGTGCGTGTGCCCGTCGTCCCCTCGCCACAGCAGCGAGGTCGAGGCGGGGCGGTTCAACTTCTTCGAGGATTCGGCTCTCTCCCCCAATCCGTGCCGTTTCACCGACCTGTCGTATGGGTATCTTGGCTACGCCATTTCCGACGCGGATCTCTACCTGGACCCGGCCCTGCGCAACGACGCCAATGCCTTTGCCAACATGAATCCTGACGGGCTCAGCGCCTTGATCAGCATCTTGGAAGCCAATCCCTCGTCGGGGGGCATTGACCTCCTGGACAACGACGTGACTTCCGGCAGCGTCACGTTCTATCGGTTGCGGGAAGGCATCGAGCGCTTCTTCATCAGCGACATCAACAACCCCGCGGCCAGCGCCTTGAGTCAGAGCGAGATCTGGATCAACTTCGAGGGGGCCTCTTCGGAAATCGCCCAGTTCAACCATATTCCGGGCGGCGGCAACGTCCTTTACATGGACGGTCACGTCGAGTTCCTCAGGTATCCCAGCGATTCCCCAGTGACGCGAGGCATTGCAGAGGTGTTTTCTCTAGGGTAGGTGCAACCCGCCCACGGTGTGTTTCGGTTTAGGACGGGAGGGGAGTACAGTGCCGACTGGTGAACGCTTGGGTCCGATGGACGCCACGCTCCTTTATATGGAGACGGCTACATCCAGTTCAAACATAGGGCTGATCTGCCGGTTTGACGGCCCGATCCCGTTTGACGATTTCGTCGATGATTTCAAACGCCACCGCATACAGCGCCTGCCCCGCTTTCGACAGGTCATTGCGCCGGTGCCGCTGAATCTCGGATTTCCTACATGGGAAGATGCCCCTGACTTCGTCCTCGAACATCACGTTCATCGGGTCGACCTTGAGCCTCCCGGGTCTCTGCGTCAACTGAGCGAGGCGGTCGACCGATCACTGGGGCAGCGCATCGACCTGCGCCGCCCCCCCTGGGACCTCACGGTCGTCAACGGCCTGGCCGATGGCTGTTCGGCCGTCATTGTCAACATGCAGCACTGCATCACCGACGGGGTCGGCATCACCAAGATCCTCGACGCCCTCTTCGATTCGACCCCCGCCCCATTCAACACCGATGCCTCCGAAGAGGCCTTGCCCAAGCCGTCGCCGTTGCCCGGACCGGTGGAGCGCCTGAAGGGAGTCATGCGCGACCGTGTCGCCCGGCGCCGCGCGCGAAAGAAACGGCCTGCCGAACTGCCTGCCGACGCTTCCCGGCGGAAAGCCGCCGACAAGGAACGCCTGAAAGCCTTCGGCAACACCATGAAAGAGTTCGTTCAAGCGCCCGGCATTCGCCTGCCTTTCAACGCGCCAATCTCGGGGCGTGTACATTACGGCGGCGCTTCATTCGACCTCGAAGCCTTTCGGCGGATCGCAACCGTGTCTGGCGGCACGCTCAACGACGTGCTGCTCACCGTGTTGGGTGGCGCCATCGACCGGCTGGCGAACGAGCACGGGCTCGAGGTGCAAGACAAGTTCTGTCGGGTCTATCAGGCAGCAAATGTGCGTAGCGCCGATGAACAGGACAATTGGGGAAACCGGCTGGCGTTTATGCCCGCCTTAGTGCCCCTGGGCCTTGTGGACCCAAGGGAACGACTCCGGCAGACCGCCGCATACACGAAAAAGACAAAAGAACTTGGCGTGCGCGAAGTCGCTGACAAGATGGTCCGGGGATTCCAAACCAAGCTCCCGCCTCCGATGGCCAAGCTCGGACTACGGCTCATGCTCGCCCGCGTGTTTCAGAAGTTGGGGGCGTTGAGCAAACGCCCGCCGGCCATCAACATCTACGTGACGAACGTGCGTCTGCCGGACTTCACAGCCTATCTCGGTGGACGGCGTATGACGCACTTCTCGGGTCGGGCGCCCCTTGTGCCCAATACAGGAGTGACATGCGCGGCCGTGAACTACGGTGACCTCCTCCACATCGGGATAACGGCCGACTCGGAGTCGATGCCGGATGTCGATGGCTTCAGTGCCTATATCCACCAAGCTTTCGACGAGCTACTGGCCGCCTCTGATGGCCAAGCATCCTCGCCCACAGTCACGCCATAGGCCGTAACAATCGGCCGACCTTGGGAACACAACACCCAATTGGCACTCCCTGGAAATCAAGGGACCCAGAACGGTTCGAGCCCTATCGCGGAGGGAAGAACTGGCGGGTTGAACCAAGCGCAAGAACTGCCGTCAGCGCGCCTTCCCAAGCTTGCGCAGGATGGATGCACTCCAGACCGTCGTTATCGCAACCGGCACGAGGCAACCGATACTCGTGACGGTTGCGAGGGTGATCGGGAACGAACCCCAGACGCGCTCAATCAGGACAAGCCACGAGTACATGACCAACCAGAACACCAGGACGCCGGCGTTGTCTGCAGCGGCACGCCAGACCACGGCCTTTCTCAGCAGATTCTCGCGGAGAAGTGCGGGAACGTGAACACGCTTGATGTAGGCGTACAAGAAGAGAAACGCAAGCGCCGGGAGAACCACCATAGGCGCGGCTATACGAGTCTGCGGCTCTAACAGGAAGGGCATGACCTGGGAGAAGGCGAAGAGCGCGGGCAATGCCACGCTCTTCAGCACCACCTTGATACCGAGCGGCGCAGGCGTCATCCGCAGCGAGTATTCCTGAGACTGCGTGAGGCAGGCGCGGCGAAACGCTTTGTTGGCCTCGCGCGCGCTCCCGAGTTCCCTCACCACCGCGACCTGAGCATCGGCTTCCGTCAGTCCCGATTCGATCGCGTGACCAAAGGCGTCGTCGTAGTGGGCGACAAGCTCCTCGTAGATTCGCCGCTTCCCCGTGATTCCAAGGCCACGGGTCGCCTGCTCAAGCCACACGACCAGCACGCCTTTTCGCTCGTGTTTCAGGCGCTCAATGCACTGCGACACACCTTCCTGGGTGGCCTCCGATGCGAAGTAGTCGAAGCTGTCGGGCGAAATACCGCGTGTGACGGCCCGCAACACAAGGGGCGCGCACCCTTCCTTCTGCAGCGCTGCCAGCACCTCGTCGCGAAGCTGAATATCGTCCCCCGTCTTCATGACGTCTCCAAAATCAGGGCCACGGCCCCCGAGAGCCTCTGCCACTCTTCGCGTTCCTCGTCCAGGACGGTCTTGCCCTGATCGGTGAGCTGGTAGTAGCGCCGCTCGCGGCCCTTCTCCGTTCCCTTGTAGGACGCGATGAGCCCCTTGTTCTCCATAGCGTGGAGCGTGGGATACAACGTGCCTTCCCTGAAATCCAGGACCTCGCCCGACTTCAGTTTGATGCGCTGCGCAATGAGGTAACCGTGGCTGGGCTCCTCCAACAACGTCTGAAGGACCAGCACCGGCAATGTGCCTTTCAGATTCACGGTCCAACGCCTCCTTGGATGAGATGCCTCTAATTCCGATGCATTGACTATACATCGGATTTCGAGGTGTGTCAAGAGGCGCGGCATACCGGGCCGTCGCAGCGGTGTGGTTTCGCTGGGTGTGCCACCTTCAAGCGTCAGCTTGTGGGTGTCCGGATTCGCGATGGGCACCGCACCCCGTGTCCTCAAGACACCCACAACAGTGTTGTGGGTGGCACACTTGTTGTGGGGTACGCTCCTGGGCGCGGCTACAAGGCCTTTCCTGCTGTGGTTCGACGCGCGGAACCCCACCGGTGGTTTCCGACCCTGCCCTTTGCTAGAATGGGCCGTTCAACGGAACAACGCCGACAGGACCATCATGACTCCCGATCAACGAGAGCGCTACGCGCGCAACATCCTCATTCCCGGATTCGGGGAAGCGGGTCAGGAACGGCTCGCCGACGCGCGTGTGTGCATCGTGGGCGCGGGCGGTTTGGGAAGTCCCGTCGCGCTGTACCTGGCCGCGGCCGGTGTGGGTACGCTGGGCATCGTGGACCCGGACCGCGTGGAGTTGTCGAACCTGCAGCGCCAAGTGCTGCACACGACGCCCGATATCGGCGCGCGGAAGGTGGATTCGGCCGCGGAGGCCATCACGGCGCTGAACCCGGATGTGACGGTTGACCGGCACGCCCTGCGGCTGACCGAAGACAATGCGGACGAGGTTCTGGCTGGATACGACGTGGTCGTGGAAGCAACCGATAATTTTGACGCGAAATTCATGTTGAACGACGCGTGTTTACGTATGCATAAACCTTTGGCGACGGCGGGGATACTGGCCTTGTCGGGCCAGTGCCTCTTCGTGGCGCCGGGCCAGTCGCCCTGTTTGCGGTGCGTGGTGCCCGAACCGCCCGATGGCGTGCCGACCACGGCTGAGCAAGGCGTGTTGGGTGCGGTACCGGGCATCCTGGGCAGCGTCGAGGCGTTTGAGGTGATCCGGTGGCTGACGGGCCTCTGGCAACCTGCCGAAGACGGCTCGGGCCAATTGCACAGCGTGGACGGCGAATTGATGCGGTTGCGTACCATGCGCGTACCGAGACGTTCCGACTGCCGGTGCGCTTCGAGTTGGAGTACATGATGAATCGAGACCCTTTGGTGATAGCGGGCCGCACATTCACGTCGCGCCTGATGGTGGGCACGGGGAAGTTCCCGTCGTCCGAGGCACTGCGTCTGGCCATGGAAGCGTCCGGCGCGGAAATCGTAACGGTGGCCCTGCGGCGCGCGGACCTGTCGAAACCGGACGATGACAGCATCCTGTCCGTGCTCGACCCCAAGAGGCACCTTATCCTGCCGAACACGTCCGGCGCGCGAACGGCCGATGAAGCGGTGCGACTCGCCAAACTGGCGCGTGCGGCTGGGCTGGAACCGTGGGTGAAGCTAGAACTGACGCCCGAGCCCCGCTACCTCTTGCCTGACCCCATTGAAACCCTGAAGGCGGCCGAGACCCTCATCAAAGACGGGTTCACGGTGTTGCCCTACATTCAGGCCGACCCCGTGTTGGCGAAGCGGCTGGAGGAGCTCGGCACGGCGACCGTCATGCCCATGGGTGCGCCCATCGGGAGCAACCGCGGCCTTCGCACGCGCGACCTCGTGCGCATCATCATCGAACAATCGAACGTGCCGGTCGTCGTCGACGCCGGATTGGGCGCCCCGTCCCACGCCGCCGAGTCCATGGAACTGGGCGCGGACGCCGTGTTGGTGAACACCGCGTTGGCCGACGCATCGGATCACGCGGCCATGGCGCACGCCTTTGCCATGGCCACCGAAGCCGGACGCATGGCCTACCGCGCCGGATTGGGTCCGGAACGCGATTCCGCCGAAGCGTCGTCGCCGCTGACCGGATTCCTGGGAGACGGTTGACGTGGCGCTGGAAACCGGACAAACCTTCAATCTGCCGCAGGTCGGGTTCTCGATCACCGTCCCGGACGGATGGATGATCCGAACGAACGCCGAGGTTATGGCGAATCGCGAACGATTCAGCGAACAACTGGCCGAGAACAGCCAGGCGCCTTTGTTCGCCGCCACGAAATACGCCGAAAGCAGTTCCAACATCAACCCGACGGTCCAAGTGCTCCACCGGCCCGTCCCACAACCCGGCATCGAAGGCGCACGGAACGCGTTGCGTTTGGGGTTGGGCGGCATCGCGCAGATGATGGGGAACGTGGACGAGCAGTCTGGTCCGCACCCTGGTCTCATCGGAAACCGGGAAGCCGTGGGCGGAAGCCTTCAGTACGTCATTGGATTCAAGGATGAGCGTCCGCTGAAGGTCGAATCGAACATGTGGTGCGTTCCCGACGACGGGTTCGTCTACCTGATCGGACTGAGTGGGCCCGCGGACGGGCCGGATGAAAGCAGCGTACTATTCAAAGAGATCCTCGCGTCAATCGCGTTTAGCAAGAAGGCACTCTGACCTGCCCGAGACGATTGGAATCATGAGCTACCTTGAAGAACTCAGCCAGTGGCCGGCGAACCGCATTGTCGAGGCCGTCGAATCCGCTACGCCCGAGACCGTGGACCGCGCACTCACGCGCGAGGACCGGACCGTGTCCGACCTGGCCGCATTGCTGTCGCCCCATGCCGAATCCCGGCTTGAATCCATGGCCCGCGAAGCCAACCGGCTGACGCGTTGGCATTTCGGGCGGACCGTGGGGCTGTACGTGCCGTTGTACATTTCCAACGTGTGCGACGCGGACTGCGTCTACTGCGGGTTTGCACGGGGGTCGGGCGTACACCTGCGCCGCACCACCCTCGACATGCCGACCATCCGCACCGAGTGCGAGACTCTGGCCGGGTTCGGGTTCCAGAACCTGCTGCTCTTGACCGGTGAGTCGCGCCAGGCCGCGTCCGTAGACTACATTGCCGAAGCCGTGGCCGTGGCACGCGAGTACTTCGCGGGCGTGTCGGTCGAAGTCTACGCCATGGACGAAGCCGAGTATGGACAGCTCTGTCAAGCGGGTCTTGAAGGCGTCACGCTCTACATGGAGACCTACGACCGCGCGCGGTACAAGGAACTGCACCTCGGTGGCCAGAAACGGGACTTCGAGTACCGGTTGGACGCCATCGAACGCGCAGGCCGTGCCGGCGCGCGCCGCATCAGCGTGGGTGCGTTGTTGGGGTTGTTCGACTGGCGCGTTGATGGATTCCACACGGCGTTGCACGCGCGCCATCTGCAACGAGCGTGTTGGCAGAGCGCCGTCGCCGTGTCATTCCCCCGCCTTCGGCACGCGCCGGAGCGATTCGAAGTGCCCGCCATGGTCACCGACCGCCAACTCGTGCAATTGATGTTGGCATTCCGCCTCTTCCTCCCGGAAGTGGGCTTCAACCTGTCCACCCGCGAAACCGCCGAGTTCCGTGACCACGTGATCCCACTCGGGGTTACCATGATGAGCGCGGGTTCGTCCACACGGCCCGGTGGCTACAGCACCTACGGGGAAGAAACGTTGGAACAGTTCGAGGTGGAAGACACCCGCTCGCCCGAGGAGGTTGTCGCCGCCATCCGCGCCGCCGGATACGATCCCGTCTGGAAGGACTTCGACCGCGCCTTCACCGACGCGTGACGGCTCAATAGGCCGCCGTACCGGGCCGCGCAAGAGGCGCCAGGAGTTGCTCCACCGGCGCGAAGTCGTCGGTCAGCACCAACCCGCCCGCTCGCTCAACCAGCGCATCGACCTCGTCCGGGGTCAACAACCGTTCGTGGATGGGCGAGTTGTAGGTTGGGATGAGCGGGGTCCCCGCGAGGTCAAGCGGCCGCTTCGACGACACCACCACGTAGGTGGTTCGGATCTCGCCGCCCGCCTCCGGGCCGAATACATACACATGGGGAAACACCGACCGGCACGTCGCCACCACGGCGCCAACGAATCGGCCCGCTTCGGCCAAGTCGATGGCGTTCAGCATATAGATGCCGTCGTCCTTCAGCAGGTCCGCGCAATCCATCACGAATTCGTGCGTGGTTAGATGCGGCGGCACGATGAAATGACTGAAACTGTCGCCAAAGACACAATCAAACCGCCGGAGCTCGTGGTCGGCGCGGGCTGCGCTGGCAAGTTCCGCCACCCGGTTACGTGCATCCGTGTGGGCGATGCGGATGGCCGTGTCGCGCGGCAACGCCATGGCTACGTGGGCGGCTTCCGTCACGGCCGGGTCGATTTCGGCTACCTCAGCGTACCCGCCGGGCCGCGTCCATTCCAGGTACCGGGGGAACACATACCCGCCTCCGCCAACGGTGAACGTGTGGAGCGGTTGCCCAGGCGGGAAGATTTCGTCCAAGGCCGCCGCGTACACCCGATGATAGGCGCCGACGAGGTCGAGCGGCTTGTCGAGTTGGATTTCCCCGTGAATAAGAGCGTCCAAGGCCATCTCCCGGAAGTCGGGCTTGTCCAGACGGGTCCGAACCTGGATGTAGGAATAGGCGCTCTCCGCCGTGTAGGTCGCGATCTCCGGCGGTGTCTCGCGCAGACCGAAGGCCTGTGCTATGCGTTGAGGTCCCGTGCCGGGTAGCACCGACACGACCATCAGCGTCACGCAGATACCGGCCCACGCCACGCCCCCGCGCGATTTCCGCGAAAACGCCAGCGCGAGCAGGGCCAACGTCACTCCCGCGACAACGAACACGCGGAGCGTGCCTACGACTGCAATCAGCCAGTAACCGGTGACAAACGTGCCCACGACGCTGCCCACGGCGCCCGCGGCGTAGACCCGGCCGACCGTGCGACCAGGAAGCGCACCGGCGTCGAGCGCCCTTCGGGCGATGACCGGGGCCGTCGCGCCTAGCAGCACCGATGCTGGCCCCACCAACACCGCCGCGAACAGGACAATGCCACCGGGCCACCCGGCCAAGGCCAACGCCCGGCCACTGGACCAGAACATCAACAGGATCGGCACGCCCACCGATGCCATTGAACCGAGCACAAGCAGCTTGGCCAGTTCACGGTTCGACGGGTGACGATCCGCCATGCGGCCGCCCAACCATGCGCCCACCGACATGCCCGCCAGCACGACCCCGATGGTCGTGGTCCATGTGTACAGGGATTGGCCGAAGGCGCGGGACAGGAGACGGCCCGCGGCGATCTCGATACCCATGAGTGTGGCCTGAGCGACCGCCATAGCCGCGATGAACCCCGCGAGCGTGGCGGACGAAGGACTCGGTCCATTCTCCGCATCAGAGTCTGGTTTCTGTCGTTGGGGCAAGTGTACTTGAGAGACGAGTGTGGATGCGCCCACTACCCAGAGCACGCCCGACACGGTCACTGCAATCGCGGTGAGGCCGAAATAGCCGAGGAGTACGAAGCCGACGAGGAACGTGCCGCTCACAGCTCCGGCCGTGCTCAGTGCGAACATCCACCCCATGACGCGGCCCCGGTCGGCCCGGTCCCCCAGCGCCCATCGGGTCAGAACGGGACTCAACGTGCCGAGACCGAGGGCACATGGGAGGAAGGCGATGAGGATATGGCACGCGATTCGGAGCGGCCACGCGGTCGTCGTGATGAAGGCCGTGCCGCAGACGCGGTTCAGCGGAAGCGCGGCCATGCATGCAGCACCCGCTATGGCGAAGAGTGCCGGCAACAGGAGCCTGCGGGAGTACCGGTCGGCCAACCGGCCGCCCACGGCGTTCCCAACCGCAATGCCGCCAAGCATCACCGCAATGACGGCCGACCAGGTGTGAACCGACTGTCCGAGGTAGGGCGCCACCAGCCGTGCGGCCACGAGTTCGACGGACATGATGCACGCAGAAGCCAGGAACATCGCCGCGAAGGGCACAATGGACGGGCGTGTCGGGAAAGCGGTGCTATGACCTTCGTCAGGGCGCACGAAGCGCGCCCACTTCATAGGTGGGCCGGTCGGCCGTCTCGAGCGCCGCGTGGGTGTAGAAGGGATACACGCTCCACTCCACGCAGGTTAGCAGGTCAGGCAGACCGTCGCCGTCGAAGTCGCCCGCCCACGGATGGGGCCCGTGATTGGTCACATGGACGGGTTTGCCGAAGCACGTGAATGTGCGTGGCGCGTCGAACACCGGTTCCGATTTCGTGCCCACGTTGCGGAGCAGATAGATGCTGCCCTTGGCAGGGTCCGTGCCCGCGCACCCGTAGATCAGGTCGAGCAAACCGTCCTGGTCCCAGTCGCACGCACGGAAGGACTCCGTCCAATGGGCGCTCCGCTCGACGATGACATCGTCAATGAGCCGCCCGTCCGCCATCTTCATGGGCTCGCTCTTCTTCAACCGCAAGGCGCCGTCATCCGCTCGGTATTGCGTAAACAGCGTCAGTTTGCGGACTGCCCCGTCGTGGGTGGCGATGTCGGTCAGACCGTCGCCGTTCCAGTCGGCAATCGCCGGCCCCGTCCGCCACCAGAACGGCCGCTCCTCTTCGAGTGGATACGTGTCCTTCAACGCACGCTCGGCGGACAGTTGGCGCAGCTCCGCTGAATCGGGATACCCGTCGACCATGAGCTGCCGACGCGGACCGAACACCGGCTTCGCACGCGTGCCGACGTTCTTGTACCAGAAGATGCGGTTCGTTTCGTTGGGCATGATGAGATCGGGCAAGCCGTCCGCGTCCCAGTCCACGTAATTGGGATAGGAATATCCCATGTTGTGCCAATGGTGCGGTTCGCCAAGCACATCGTTGCGGATGATGTGAATGGGTTGCCCGTCCGACAGAATGGGCTGAGCTTTCGCGTAGGCCGGGCGCTCGTTCGTGCCCTCGTTGATGACGATGCGGGGCCAACCGTATCCGCCGCCTACGAGCAAGTCCGTGTCCCCATCGCCGTCCCAGTCGCACATGCACGGCCATGCCTGGTCGCTGAGCGACATGACCGCGGATTTCGATGTGGCCGTGCCCAGAGACGAGAACCGCGCGCCGCCGTCGTGGCGATAGAACTCGACCGCTTCATAGTACCCGCCGGTGACCAACAATCCCGTGTTCGGACCGTCGTTGACAGCGGCCAAGTTCGCGGGAAACAGCGGCGGAATCCCCTCTACCTCCTTTGGCGCTCCGAACTTGGGCGGGTCGCCGCTCAGATTGCGCTGCCACACCACACGTTCGTGTTGCGTGTTGCTCGCGCCGGTTTCGCGGAAACACACCGCATCGAGCGCGCCGTCCACGTCCACATCGAAGAAGCACGGACCTTTCTCGACATTCAAGTCAACCGGGTCGGCGGGCTGGAACGGCCACCCGTCGGGATTGGTGTTGCGCAGGTAGAAGGCCGCATTCTTGTTCTTGGACCCTTCCCCGTAGACCGCGCACGCCACCAGATCCATCGCCCCGTCGCGGTTCAGGTCCACCACATGGATGGGACTCCACGCGTTCGCGGGACGCGGAATCGTCGTCGACTCCACGAACACCGGCATGCCACCCGGGTCGCGCCTCCCCGTGTTGAGATACAGGTGCAGCTTGTCGCCACCCCGAGGTGAATAGACCAAATCGATGCGTCCGTCGCCGTTGAGATCGGCGAAGTCGGCCATCATGTAGATATGCCTGAAGTGGTTGAAGGTGTTGGGCTCCACCTCCGTCACATAGCGCACACGGACGAGGTCGCCAAAGGTGAGGTCGGTCTCCTCGCCCACGCCGGGGTAGCAGATGGCGCCGTCCCAAGGCCAACCGGGCCGATACGCATAGTTCCAGCATCCTACGAGGTCGCGTTTCCCGTCTCCCGTCAGGTCCACCAGGCGGCTGATGTACGGCAGCGTGAAGGGACGTGGTTCGCGTGCGTTGTACCGGAGCAAATCGCCAACACCGATCTTGGGCGTGTAGGACGCGGGGTGCAGCGGCGGGCGCGACTCGGCTGTTCGGAACTGGACCAGAAACTCCCGGCGCGCGGGATCGGCGATCTGCCATTCCACGCGACCCTTGTCGCCATAGGCGAAGTCTTCCGTAACCGCGCAGGGGACCTCTTTGCCGGTCGAAGCGTTCACCACCCGAATCGAATTCGGATCCAGAACACCGGGTAGCGCGTGGTCGGCGATGACAGCGCCGAAATCGATCTCGGGAACCATCGGCGTGTTGGTATAGGTCAAGTCCGACGTCACGTTGACGGGCAGCGTGTACACATCGCCGGCCCCGGCAATCGCGCAGCCCGCCGTCAGCAAGACACCCGCCACGATGGAGAATCGCCTGAACGCTATCATCGCCACCCCCTCGCGCTACTTGCCGCCCTCAAGAATCTTCCGGAGCACAGGTTCCATGTCCTCCGCCATACGCATGAACCCAAGGTCCGTGGCATGGGTGCCGTCCACAGTGGCTTCGGTGTCGTCTCCCAGCAGATTGTCGCAGGGGATGTAGTGAAGGCCCTTCACGCCCTCGGCCATGAGCCGGTCGTAGGCGGCGCGCAGAGCCGCATTCTTGTTCTCATAGGCCTCGCGCTTCGCGGGCAGAAACGCGCCCGCCTGATACTGGATGTTCTCGACCAGCACGATGGGCGTCTCGGGCCACGCTTCGCGCAACCGATGGACCAGCGGCTCCGTCCGTTCGGTGATCGTGTTGGGCTGCATGTTGGGACAGCAGTCGATGACGAACATCGACGCCTCGACTTCGGTGAGGAATTCGGTCAGTTCGGGGTCCATCTTCCCGTTGCCCGAGAACCCCAGGTTGATCGCGGGATACCCCAGCCGCCGCTGCAGAATGCTCGTGTACACCATGCCGGGCCGTGAGGCGCACCCGCCCTGGAGAATCGAGGTGCCCCAGAACACGATAGGCTTGCGGTCCGCCGGGTAGGCGGGGGCCTTCTCGAGGGTCGCGCCTTCAGGCACACCGATTTCGAGCTTCTCAACGCCGTTGTACAGCGGAAGATTCATCATGAACTCGTACGTACCCTCGGGAATGCCGTCGGCGAGCGTGTACTCCTGGTCCCGCGTACCGCCCTTGA
>JAAEQP010001352.1 GCA_024231375.1 bacterium
CAGAACTGGTCCATTTCGCGTTCGGCGATTGTGTCGTCCGACGGTCCCGGATTGACCCTGGGGAACGCGATGGGATGGATTGGTCACGGTTCGGCCACGACGGCCAGTCCGAACAAGCCGTGCTACGTCGAGAATGCGCTGGAATTCGTCGATGAACCGGGTGAATGGTATCTGGACCGTGAGACTGGCGTCCTGACGTATATGGCGGCGCCCGATGAGGACCCCAACAGCCGTGAGTTCGTGGCGCCCGTGGCCGAGCAGTTGATCCTGGTTCGGGGCACGGCCGATGCGCCCGTTCGCAACCTTCGGTTTGAAAGGTTGGCGTTGGCGCACACGGCGTGGCCCTTACCCGCCTTCGACTACATGGGCATCCAAGCCGGGCATCACGGTACGACCATGAAGGAGCCGTGGCATGTGCTGGCGTTGGCGCTGGAATTCCGGTACGCCCACGGGTGCGCGGTCGAGCGGTGCCGCATGACGGCCATGGGCGCGTCGGCCATCGGGTTCGGTGCGGGATGCCAGAACAACGCGGTCCGCGGGTGTGCGCTTCAGGACATCGGGGGCAACGGCATCATGGTGGGATGGCGCGGTCCGGGGTCGAACCTCGAACCCGGCGTGGACCTTGCCGCGGACTGGGCCGACCGGACGGATGCGCCAGTCAACAACGCGGTCGAATCCAATCTGGTGCGGGAGTGTGGCGCGGTCAACCATGGATGCGTGGGCATTTTCGACGCCTTCGCAGCAGGCACGCGCATCGCGCACAACGTGGTCACCGCCATGCCGTACACGGGCGTGTCCATTGGCTATCGATGGAACATGACGGAAACCAGCCAGCGCGATTGCATCTGCGAATACAACCACATCTACGACACCATGAAGATGCTGGCCGACGGCGGTTGCATTTACACGCTGGGATACCAGCCCGGCACGGTGTTGCGTGGGAACGTGCTTCACGACGCGCACCGGAGCAAATACGCCCACGGCGGCGCGCCCAACAACGGCATCTTCTTCGACCAAGGGACCAAGGCCCTCCACGTGGAAGGCAACGCCATCTACAACACGTCGGGCAAACCGGTCCGCTTCAACCAGACCAATGCCGGCGAGTTGACGTGGAAGAACAACACCTTCAGCGTGGGCCCGGATTACAGCGTGAATCCATAGGCAACCGTCAAGGCAGATAGGTTTTCGGGTCGACTCGTTTCCCGTCGCGACGCACTTCGTAGTGGAGGTGCGGGCCGGTGGCGCGTCCGCTCTTGCCGACCGTGCCGATGCGTTCACCGCGCAAGACGCGTTTCCCCTGCTTGGCGTCGATGCCGGACAAGTGGGCGTACATGGTGACGTAGCCGTTGCCGTGGTCGATGCGCACGATTCGGCCGAACGCGCTGTCCCGTCCCGCGAAGGCCACCCGTCCGTCCCCTGCCGCCAGGACCGGAGTGCCTTTGGGTGCGGCGATGTCTACACCACTGTGGAACCGGGTCTTTGACCGAAATCGTCTCGGGTCCTTGCGATTCCCGAACACAGACGTGATAGGGCGTGGACCGTCCGCGACTGGCCAAACGCCGGGCACGGCGTCGGCGGGGTCGCGTGGAGCAGCGGGCGGCGTGTGGGCGCACGAGGCTGTAAGCGCTGCAAGCGCAACGAGATACACGCCGAACGCAGCGCGACCTGGAAAATGCCAGGGACAGTCCCGTCTCGCTTCGCTCGCTTGGTACAGTCCCGGATTTTCCAACCGCCCGTTCCGAATCCTACCCCCCCGGCATCGTTTCATGTCCAATCCTGCGCCTAGTTCTCTTTGGTCCAACTGAAGACCGCCGGAATCTCCATGCGGTCCCCTGGACCCACGTTCACGATCCATACATCCTCGCCGGACGTGAATGGGTTCCCTTCAGGCAGCGATTCGACGAGTGCAAGGGCACTGTCCTCGCCCTTGGGTCTCGACACGGTACGCATGGGGAAGAACCCGGCGAGGGATCCGTCCGCGATGTACGACCCGTCGTATTCGGACGCAAACTCCATGTGCGTGTTGGTACGCAAGGCTTGTGCTTCGACTTCCGTGACGCGAACGCGTCCGGTCAGAATGTCGTCGCGCGTTGTGAGGGTCAGAATGTCGTTCTCAAACTCAGCGTTCATGACCGGGTGGGCCGTGCGCCGCAGGCCGTTCTCGAAATGGGCAACCGTCTGTGCCGCGGGCAACGTCTCGGGTTTCGCATCCAGTCGCACCTGCACCTGGCACGCCTTGGCGTCGACGGCAACCACTTCACCTCGCAGCGGCGCGTCGGCCGTGAACACGCGGTCGCCAACAGACAACTGCGCTCCGTTCGCGAAGAATGCGCGAAGGGGCTCGCCGCCCGCGTCGAGGGTGACGACGGCCGTCGCCGCGTTCGTACGTATGCCCAGCGAGTCCCAGGCCACATCGGACCCGGCGGGATTCCAGACCACCACATCCGTGAGGCCGCCGGATCGCGTGACCACGACCGCCGTGGACGACCCTTGATCGATGCGGCTAACCGACTCGATGCGAGGCGCGCCTGCGAAGGGTTCCAGGACGCTTGCGAACCGGCTGCTGAGACCCGCGTTGCCGGTCCGACGCGCGATGGCAAAGCGGACAAGTTCTTTGTGCTTGACGGGCGACACCTGGGCGTCGGCCAGGATGGTCTCCGTATCGTTGGGTGGAAGCATGCGGATGCGCAGTTTGGCTTCAGGGGCCTTCTCGTGCGCCCACTCCGCGAACCAGTCACCTTCTTGAAGCCGTTGCACGTTGCACAGATGCTGGAACCCCGACCCGGTGTAGCCGTAGTAAGTACCCTTGTACCCTTCCTTCCCGCGGGTCGCATCGTCATAGATCTCCGCCACCGCGACATCGTCGCCCGCGAGGGTGCCCTTCTCCTGTTTCGCCCACGTGCCGCCGTGAATCTCGCACGTTCCCGTGGGACCGTGGAGGCTGTAGTCGTGTTGCCCGCCGCCGTCCACCTGGAACAGGTCGACGAAATAGGAACGTTCGCTGTCGACGTCGATCATCACGAGATGGCGGCGGTAGGTATCGCACTGCGGGTAGGTGTCCGCCGCGTCCACGTCGGTCACACGCGCAAACCCACCGTCGGCAAACAGCCGGACCACGCCGGAACGATTCGTGAGTTGACGGGTAGCGTCGACGGTCACCGTGTTGTGGGCAATGGTGTTCTTGGACCACGTGTAGATGCCGGGCACGTAGCCGTTCATGAAGTCCGGGTATCCGAGGTCGGGCATCATGGGAAGACGGTTCGCGTAGAGCGCGAAATGGAGCCGGTCGAAATGGCCGTGGCCTCCCCTAAACCCGTAGTACATGGACATGGACACGGTGTCGGCAGGGTTGTTCAGAATGGCCATGCCATACCCGTCGAGCAGACGCGTTTGACGAGGTTCGGGACGCGTGTCGTCGCCCTCGATAGGCGGCAATAACAAGCTGGCGTGGGTCTTGAACCCCGATGCGTCTGTGGCGCCCGCCGCGTTCAGATGGGCAAGGTAGCGGGACTCGCCAAAGGCACGGTATGCGGCCTGCAGATTGCCCGGCCTCCGCACCATGCCGCCGTATACACTGCCGCTGTCTCCCAGGGCCGGCGTGAACTGACCGGCGTTGATGATATCCAGTACGCCGTCATACAGACGTCGGGTCCGCGGTATGGCGTATGCGTCGTAGGCCGTGCCTCTGAGCGTTTCCGCCACACTGGTCAGGGTGCGGACCCAGAGGTTGTTGTAGCCGGGCGCGGTTTCGTAGGGCACGCCGTCCCGATGCACCAGATTGTAGAGGGCATAGTTCAGGCCCAGCTCGCTGAGTACGCCGCCGGTCTTCGCGAACAACAGGTCAAGCCACGCTTCGGTATCGCCGTGCTGCCGGACGAGGGTCGCGTATACCAGCGCCCGCTGGTGCATGCCGAAATTGCCGCGAACGTGTTTGGAGAAGACGCCATCGATCCCTTCCTCGAGCAGGTTCGCCTCGATGTGGGCGCGGGTCTGCTCGCCATTCCGGCCGGTCAATGTGTGCAGTGCGGCGTCCCCCTCCAGGGTGTCCCAGACGGCGTCGTAGGCAAGCGCCATGGTTGACAAATTGCTCGTGGCCCAGATGAGATTGACGAACTTGCCGTTGTAGCGTCCACCCGCTTCCTCGAGGAGTTGTCCGTATCGCGATTGCACGTGGTAGTCGGTGTGGGGGTAGACCTCAGCGGCCCGGTCGAGCAACACGGCGGCCTTGTGTGCGTACCGCGCGTCGCCGGTGAACACATACGCCAGAGAAAGGCTGCGAATGGCGGGAATGACGTGGGTGTGCAGTATCCAATGGTTGGCGTATCCGATGAACCAGTAGCGCTCGTCGTTGGGACCAACCCAACCCCAGCCGTCGTCCGCGTAGTCGCCTTTCAGGCAAGCTTCGTCCTCACGCTCGCTGGCGTAATAGCCCGCATAGTCGTTGTCGGGGAAGACCCCGTTGCAGATGGGACACTTCACCTTGAACAGGAGTTTGGGATCGATAATCCACGGGTAGGTGCCAGCTTCCTCGTAGATGGCTTTCCCGCACGTCGGACACCCGGCAGTTCCCACATTGAACGCGCGCGGCACGGTGGCGTCGGGGATGATGGCCCGCAAGTCCTCGTCGGCCCACGCAAGCCACGCATCGGCCGCTTTGATAGCGGACGCGGCCAGGTTCTTCGCCGATTCGTAGTGCGCGATGTTGTCCCGCGCCGTGGCGATGGCTTCGTCCGTGTAGATGGTGCGTGCTGTCTTGAGCGGAAACTGCGGTGTGCGAACCGAGCCGGTCTGTTCGTGGGCGGCGGCTGACAGGCCGAATCCCATTGCAAGAACGAAGATGACGAGTTTCATGGTGTGCTGTGCTCCAGTTGGGTCGACGCTCGTCGGAGGCCGACGTGCCCCCGTGCCACAAGTCAATATACCACTGAACACTTATCGCGGCGTAGTCGCAACCAACGCACGGCAGATCGCCCCACCCCGTCATTCTGAGCAACGCGAAGAATCTCGCACTCCAGGACAGTCGCTGAGTGAACGAGATCCTTCGCGTTGCTCAGGATGACGGAGTGGGCATGCCCCCTGTACCACGCACATACCCTCCACGTCATCCCGAGCGAAGTCGAGGGATCTCTTGACCCAGCAACTATTCTGGAGCGCGGGGTGCCATCGCTTCCGCCACGCAAACTTCCTGCTAAGAAAACAGGACCCCTACGGGCAGTAGTACGGAACGGCCTAATCCGATCCGGCTTCCGCGTAGTCCATGCATTCCGTGGTCGAAGAATGGTACGTCCCTACAACGCTTTCAGCATCAGGCTGGCGACCAGCTTGGCGAAGCGGTCGGGGTTCGGCGGCTGTCCGCCTTCGGCCAACACGGCCTGCCCGAAGAGCAGGTGGGCGTAGTCGTCGAGGCGCGCGTCCTCGCGGTTGCCGTCGTACACGGCCTGCAAGCTCTCCAGAATCGGGTGGTCCGGGTTAATCTCCAGGATGCGTTTGGAATGGGGCACGTCCTGGTTCGCGGCCTTGAGCATGGCCTCCAGTTGGGGACTCATGTCTTGCTGGTCCACCACGAGGCAGGCCGCGGATGTCGTCAACCGCGACGACAACCGGACTTCTTTCACGTCGTCTTCGAGTTTCTGTTTCAGGTATTCGAGAAGGGATGCGTGGGTTTCCTGTTTCTCCTTGCGGCCTTCCTCGGCTTGCTTCCGCTCCTCTTCGGACCCCAGTTCCACCGCGCCTTTGCCGACGGACTGAAGGGACTTGCCCTGGTATTCGGAGACGTAGGAGGTCCACACCTCGTCCACCCGGTCCGTGAGGATGAGGACTTCGTATCCCTTCTCCTTGAACCGTTCGAGATGCGGCGAGTTCTCGACGAGGGCGCGGGTCTCGCCGGTCATGAAGTAGATGGCGTCTTGCCCTTCGGGCATGCGATCCACGTACTCACTTAGCGATACCGGCGTCGACGGGTCGTGGGTCGACTCGAACCGCAGGAGCTCGAGCAAGGCGTCCTTGTTGTCCTCATCCTGATAGACGCCTTCCTTCAACACCTCGCCGAAGGCGTCCCAGAACGTGGTGTATGCGTCCGGTTCATCGTCGCGCATCTGCTTGAGCGCGTCCAGCACCTTGTTGACGAGCCCCTTGTGCATGCGCTGGATCTGGCGGTTCTGCTGGAGGATTTCGCGCGAAATGTTCAGCGACAGATCTTCGCTATCCACGACCCCGCGTACAAACCGCAGGTACTCGGGCAACAGTTCCTTGCAGTCGTCCATGATGAACACGCGCTTCACGTAGAGTTGGACGCCCTTGTGCGCCTCGCGGGTGAACAGGTCGTAGGGGCGATGGGACGGGATGAACAGGAGCAACTGGTACTCCAGGGTCCCTTCCATCTTGGCGCGGATGGTGTGGAGCGGCTCGTTCCAGTCGTGGGAGATGTGCTTGTAGAACTCCTTGTACTCATCGTCCGACACGTCGTCTTTGGAGCGAAGCCAGATGGCTTTCATGGAGTTCAGGGTTTCGGTGGTCGTGACGGTCTTCTCTTCG
>JAAEQP010001353.1 GCA_024231375.1 bacterium
GCTATTCATCAAGGATGATGGAACATCGCGGTAACGCGATGCGCGGGCGAGACAGCTCGCATTCCATTTGAATAGCTTGTTTTCCGTTTGTTGATTCAAACGAGACGAGAGTCCGAGTGCCTTGCGAGGCGCCGGACCCGGTCGACGACGCTCAATCTGGCGCGACACCCACCCGTCGATATGGTGTGGTGTGCCTCGCCACCCCCGAGCGCGGCGCGTGTGTGCTGGACGTTCTGGTGCAGTCAGTGGTTGCCTGCCATCACGTCCTCTGGCGATCCGGTTGGTTGCCGGATTGCCCCCGCCAATGTCGTCGCCCGCAGAATCTGGAGCAACCGCGGGACGCAGTTGCGAAGGAGGCCGCCGAGACTTGCGGTGGGCCCCAGGTAGGGATGCCTGAGGTCCAAAGCGGACACGGGTAGGGATGCCCAGGTCCGAGGTGTGATAGGAAGGGATGCCCGTCCACCTACGATGTCGCAAGACGACGCACGGCCGAATTTGCGCGACGTTCCGGGTGCCCGTCCATGGGCTCTACCCGTGGCCGGACCGGTGCGCATCGATGGGTGATGCCGTTGCCGGTGTGGAAGAGACGCGC
Source organism: bacterium (assembly GCA_024231375.1). The sequence continues at coordinate 593 of JAAEQP010001353.1, forward strand.
AAGGATGCGCACGAACGCCATTCATGGAGGATGAAGCTATGGGACTCAGAATCAACACGAATGTGGCCGCGCTGAATGCCCGGAGGACGCTAGGCCGTTCCACGGGTGAGTTGAACCAAACGCTGGAACGGTTGTCGAGCGGGCTCCGCATCAACCGGGCGAGAGACGATGCGGCAGGTCTCGCCATTGCCGAGGGGTTCCGGTCGCAGGTACTCGGCACGGCCGTTGCGCAGCGGAACGCGCAGGACGGCATCAACATCGTGCAGACGGCAGAGGGTAGCCTCAGCGAGACGACCAACATTCTGCAGCGCATCCGCGAGTTGGCGGTCCAGTCCGCCAACGGCACGCTCTCGGACATCAACCGTGCGGCGTTGAACAATGAAGTGTCGCAGTTGCTGCAGCAGATCGACGACATCGCTCTGGA
>JAAEQP010001354.1 GCA_024231375.1 bacterium
AGCTTCAGGCCGCCCCCGCGTCGCGTGACCATATGCGGGATTTCGTTGCCGCTATCGAAACGGGAGGCTGCCCCGTCGCCGACATTGAGCAAGGCCACATCTCGTCGGCAAGCTGCATCCTTGCCAACATCGCCATGAAGGTTGGTAGAACGCTCGTATACGACCCCGAGAAGCGGGAAGTCGTCGGCGACCCCGAGGCCAATGCGCTGCTGGCGAGACCCTATCGCGCGCCGTGGAAACATCCGGGGGTGTAGGCAAAGGACGTGTGGCGCCATCAAGGAGGCCCTGACGATGCGAATACTCGGCTTGGCACTGCTTCTCGTTATGCCCGCGGCCTCCGCGATCGCAGAGACGGACACGTCGGACGCTCCAGAGGAAGCCCCCCCACTCCGCCCAGAATTCCGTCATCTCAGCGAAGACCTCGACTTCCCGCCCGTTGAACGCGTCACGGACGCCGTGCCCCTCTCCGATCAGGCCAACGAGGCCGGATGGAAGCCCTACGCGCCGATGACGGACGAGTTCGAGGCAGACGCGCTGGACGAGTCGAAGTGGTGGGACCACAATCCTCATTGGTTGGGAAGGAAGCCGGCCCTCTTCTACCCGGTCAACGTGGCGGTGAAGGACGGCAACCTCCATCTCACCATGAAGAAGGAAGAGGCGCCGGAGATGCCCGAGGGGTATGACACGTACACGTCGGCCGCCGTCAAGAGCAAAACCACGACCTTGTACGGCTACTACGAGATCAAATCCCGCGCCATGGATTCGGCCGGGTCGAGCGCCTTCTGGTTCTACAACAGCGAGCCCGAGCGGTGGACGGAAATCGACGTCTTCGAGATTGGGTGCTCACCCAAACACGAGAAGCGACTGTTCATGACCGTCCACGTGTTTCACACGCCGGAGGAGGATGAACACTGGTCGCGGGGCGGGAATCTCGTCGCGCCGAAGTCGCTGGCCGACGACTACCACGTGTACGGTCTCGAGTGGGACAAGGACGTGCTTCGCTACTACTTCGACGGCGTTCTCGTCCGCGAAGGCAACAACACCCACTGGCACCAGCCGTTGCATCTGAACTTCGACAGCGAGACCTTCCCGGATTGGTTCGGACTGCCCGACGACAAGGACCTTCCATCGACCTTCAGTATCGAGTACGTGCGGGCTTGGAAGCGGGAAGACCAAGACCGGTAGTCTGGGGATGACGCGGTTGGGGTGTGTTTGTGCTCAGCCTGCAATCCTTGGTGTTCCGGGACTTCTTCAGCGGCTCCACTGTCCCGTCTCTCACACCCGACATTCCACCTTGCGCACACTGTCTGCGGAATGCATAGTGTACGGAATCGTTGGCGATGGCTCGGTGCCTTCAGACCCGTAGTTTCCGACACCGATAGACCGAGGGAGACGCACGTACAATGACCCGCAACCCCTTTCGCTCCAGCACACTGCTGTCCGTTTTCATCCTTGCGCTTGGAGCGGCGGTGCCGACGCCTTCGCACGCCGCCGAGGAGACAGTCCGCCCGCGGAAGCCGACTCTGGAACGCGGCATCATCCACAATGAGGACTCCTCCCACTTCTACTTCGCCCACACGGTGGATGAGCTCTCGATGGACATGGTCAAAGGCTGGATCGACCAGTACGCGGGCACGCAGTTGACCCATTTCTTCATGTGTGCGAACGCTATGCGCACGAGCTTCCGCAGCGAGGTGTGGGACAACATCTGGCGCGACGACGACCCCGAAGCCCTCATCGCGGAAGGGTTCTATTCGGAATCGGGCGCCAACTGGGCGCGCACGGGCTACCGCTTGGACCAAATGGGCATCGACGTGTACGCCGTGTGGATCGAACGCTGCAGGTACCATGGCATTTCGCCGTGGATTTCCATGCGTATGAACGACTGTCACGAGAACAACAACCCCGATAGCTGGCTCCACAGCCGGTTCTGGGTGGATCATCCCGAATACTGGCGCGGTGGGGGCGGCTACTTCGGTCGTTGCCTGGACTACGGCGCCAAGGAGGTCCGCGATCACCATATGGCGCTCATCAAGGAGTATCTGGGTCGCTACGACGCCGACGGCATCGAGTTGGACTGGATGCGCGAGGTCTTCTGCTTCAAACCCGGTGAAGAGGAGAAAGGCCGCGCCATCCTGACCGATTTCATGCGTCAGGTGCGCGCCCTGGCGGACGAAGCCGGCGCGAAACGCGGCCGCCGCATCCAGATCGCGGCGCGCGTTCCCGCCGTCCCTGAAGCGTCGATGGGGCTGGGTCTCGACGCCGTGACGTGGGTCAGGGAGGGGCTTGTAGATATACTCACTCCGACGGCTCGGTGGCAAACCGCGGACTTCGACATTCCGGTTGACGAGTGGCGCGAACTGTTGGGCGACTCTGCCGACGGCATCATCCTGGCGGCGGGTCTCGAAAACCGGATTCAGCCCTTTGGCAGTTCGAAAGCCATGGGCGGCACCGCGGAAACCCGCCGCGGTTTCACCGCATCCATGCTGGATCGCGGCGCGGATCAGGTCTACCTGTTCAATCACATGCGCAACCCGAAGACCACCTCGGTGGAACAAAACCGCGTGACCTACAACGAAGTCGGCGCCCTGGAAACAGTCCTCGAGAAACCGAGGCGCCATCTAGTCGCCCAGCACGACATTTCGCCGCCGAGCCGCACCCTACCGGTCGCATTGCCCACCGAGGTGACCAACGCGAAGACAGCCGGTTTCAACATCCATATTGGGCCGGCGCCCACTACGGGGAATGTCACCGTGCGTGTGGGAGTGGACGAGGCGCCGGACCTCGCGAACGTCGAACTGAACGTGAAGGTCAATGGCGCCGACTGCGCTGCCATGGCGGACGCGGAGCATCCGTCTCTCTACTGCAGTTCCTTGCGGGTGCTTCAGTTCGGCGCGCCCCTCGACGCGATGAAGCGCGGCTACAACAAGGTCGAGGTGTCCTCCAAGACGAGCGCCACGCAGCGAGTCGTCTGGATGGAGATCTACATCGTTCCGTAGAGACGCGGTGACTAGTCAGAGCGGGCCGTTCATTGGGCGCGCTCCTTCCTCTAGTCTTCGGTCACAAATGGCGGCTCGCCGTGGATCGATTCGACAAGCTTCAGTGCCGCTTTCACCTGCCCGCGGCTTCCACGCACGATCAGCCGCACCGCCCCTTCGGCCCCGCCAATGCCGCCGGCGCAGATTTGATGAGCAGACACGCCCGTCAGGATATCCAAAGCCTCCAATTCCGTCACAATGGTACCCGTCAACAGGAACATGGAAGGGATGTCGTTCAAACTCTCCATGGGCTCCCGCATCATGAGTTGTGCGTCCATAACGGGCAGCACGGTCTGCTTCTCGAGTCCAATCGGGATGATGAGGTGGGCCTTCCGTGCCACGACGTAGGGCATGATCGTTCCGGAAGTACCCCCGGTCGGACTTCCGATGCAGACACCCGCCGTCTTGTTGGCATAGTCCAACGCGTTCGCGCCCTTGATCACCACGTCGCCAGGCGCCAACTCCTGCACGGCTTCATCCAAGGGCACGTTCTTTCGGCGTTTCCCTTTCACATAGACAACTTCGCTCACGGGCTCCAGGTCCGCCAGCTTGTCCCCGCCTTTCGAGGGATACGTCCGCCCGTAAACGAACGGCCCATGGGGCATTGCTTCGCCCGTCACCTCTTCGGCCACATACGTGTTCGTCGTGCCTTTCGTGATGATGAGCGTTCCTTCAGCGCGCGCCTGCTTGACCTCAGGCATCGCCGCGACGGCCTTGGCAATTAGCCGTTTGCCCTCGGCCACGGTCAACACGACCTGGGCCTGAACGGTTTCGGCCGACGAACCTTGCGGCGCGTCGGCAGCTACGGCCACCATCGCCACAATCAACAGCAGGAACGCGCGCGCTGTCGTATGGAATCGCATGTCTATCTCCTCACGGCCGGTTTCCCCAGTGTCCCGTCTCTCTTCAATGCGTACGATCCTCGACAGACTACCACGTCGGTTGCCTGCTCCGCACGAGCGGGACGCAAGAGCTTGGCGGCCTTCACTTTTCGCTCTGAATCTTGAAGCGTGCCGCGCATCTACCGTAGTCTGCCCCAGACATCGCCAACTTCGCCGACACTCTGCAGAAGGACAGGAGCCAACGAAATGACCATCCTACTCGCTTCCATAATCACGGCCTTCTCCGCGCAGACCGACGAATCGGTCCGCTCCGCCGAGATCATCATCTACGGCGGCACCTCAGGCGGCGTAGCTGCAGCAGTGCATGCCGCGCGAATCGGCAAAGGAGTAATTCTGATTGAACCAGGGCGGCATCTGGGCGGATTGTCATCCGGCGGTCTCGGCGCGACGGACATTGGCAACAAGGCGGCCATCGGCGGCATCTCGCGCGAGTTCTACCAGCGACTGGGCACGCGTTACGGCAAGGACGAGGCGTGGACCTTCGAACCGCACGCGGCCGAGGCTGTGTTCGATGGTCTTGTCGGCATGGAGAAGGTGCCGGTCTACATGGAGCAACGCCTCGACCTGGACAAGGGCGTGGAGATGGACGACGAGCGTATCACAGCTATCGTGATGGAGAGCGGTCTCCGGTTCGTGGGGGAGGTGTTCATCGATGCCACGTACGAAGGCGACCTTATGGCGAAAGCGGGCGTATCGTATCACGTGGGCCGCGAAGCGAACTCGGTCTACGGCGAAACCCTGAACGGTGTCCAGACGAAACATGCCATCTACCACCAGTTCAAGGTGCCGATTGACCCCTATGTGGAGGAGGGCAATCCGGCGAGCGGCCTGTTGCCCGGAATTCATGCCGGCGGACCGGGCGAAGAAGGATCGGGCGACCACCGAGTTCAGGGCTACTGCTACCGCATGTGCCTCACGGACGACCCGGCGAACAGGCTCCCCTTCCCGAAACCCGAAGGCTACGACCCGCTACGGTACGAGCTTCTCCTCCGCTACATGAAGGCTGGCCATTGGACGGTCATGAATCTGTCGAAGGCCATGCCCAACCGCAAGACGGACACCAACAACAAGGGCGCCTTCGCCACCGACGATATCGGCATGAACTACGACTATCCCGACGGCGACTACGCCACACGGGACCGCGTCATCGCCGAACACACGACCTATCAGCAGGGGCTGATGTGGTTTCTGGCGAATGACCCGCGCGTGCCCGAACACATCCAGACCGAAATCAACCGGTGGGGACTCCCAAAGGACGAGTTCCAGGAAACGGGCGGCTGGCCCCATCAGCTCTACATACGCGAAGCACGGCGCATGATTTCGGACTACGTCATGACGGAACGCGATTGCGTGGGAGACCGCGTCCCACCGCATCCGGTCGGGCTGGGCGCCTACACCATGGACTCGCACCACGTGCAACGGTACGTGGACAAAGACGGCTACGCCCGCAACGAAGGCGATGTGGAAGTAGGCGGTTTTGAACCGTACCCCATCGCCTACGCGTCCATCGTACCCAAAGCATCGGAATGCACCAACCTGCTGGTGCCGGTTTGCTTGTCATCGTCCCACATCGCCTTTGGGTCGATTCGCATGGAGCCCGTGTTCATGGTATTGGGCCAGTCGGCGGCTACGGCGGCCGCCTTCGCCATAGACGGCCAGACGACCGTGCAAGATGTGGACATGAAGGCGCTACGGGAGCGTCTGCTTGCGGACAAGCAGGTGTTGGCTTGGGACAAGGCGGAAGACGAGGAGTAATCTGCGTCCTCTCCGCTACTCAGCCTTGAACTGAACTGTCAGGATGCGAGGCGGTTTGTTGCCGTCCACGCTCAGGTCGAGGGGTTCCTTTCCGGCTTCCTCAATGGCTTCGACGAGATCGTCAAACGTGCGGATGAGTTGCTTCCGCCAACCGTCCCGTGTCGTGGACAGGACCACATCGCCCACCTTGAATCCGTATTCCGCAGCCGCTGATTCTTCGGGCACTCGTAGGAAGATGACGCCCGCAATACCGGGAATGGCGGAGGCAGTCACCTCGTCCATGGTCGATACGTTCTTGACCGTCGCGCCGCAGAACTCTCGGGGAGTGTCGTCGATTTCGTCGGTCTTGCTCGATTCCGCGAAGGGATGGTCGTAGATGGCGTGTCCCTCTTGGGCGGTAGCCTCGTAGTCTGCGCGCTGCACGCCAAACTGATCCATGGGGAAGTTCTTAAACCCGAGCGCCAGAGCGGGCGACTCAGGCCGCACACGATAATCCCCTGCCTCGGGATCGACGAACAGAGGGTCGGCGACGACGCTGTTGCGGTCGAGACCGGCTGCCTGCCATTCAGTGAGCGACATGCTATCCGCGTATACAGGGAAGGCCTTGGCGTCTACGCCGGGCTTGAAGACGGGCGCACCGGCTTGGCTGTAGTACAGATTGTAGTCCCACTGGGCAATGCCCGAGGGGATGAATCCGATGCCTGAGAACACGTCGCGGTCCATCGTGTTCACAATGATGTTGCGGCGAATGATGTCCTGATTGTCCTCAAAGCAGACATGTTTCCCTGGTGGAAAGGGACCAACGAAGATGTTGTTTTCCACGACCCGGTAGAAACCTTCGCGCAGTTTGAAGCTGCATCCCAGAGTGAGGTTGTTGTACACGAGATAGTTTGAGGAGCCATCATCCAAATCAATACCAAAGGAATGGGTGCCAACGGTGTGGGAGAAGCGGTTGTTGCGAATGACCGTCGGATGGTGATTGTCTAGACGGCTCAGGAGCCGGCACTTCTCCTGGTCCCCTTTCTTACGGCCGGCATGGCGTGTCTGCCAGTGACGGTCGCGTCCCCAAGAGTTGAAGGGACCGTGGTCGCCGGTTTCGCGGACGGTGGCGAAGATGTCATTGTGCTCGATAATGTGCCCGCCAAAGGCCCCGTCGTTTACGGTCATGCCGGACCGCGGACATTTGAAGACGGTGTTGTGCGTGACCTGAATGCTCTCGGACACGGACAGGAACACACCGGAAGCCGTCTGCTTGTTAACGCGGCCGAGATCGTACATGAGGTTTCCGTGAATGCGGCATTCGGCGGGATAGTACGGCGACTTCGGTCCGGGCCGCATGTCGATGTCTTTCCATTTCGCGTTGGAGTAGTATCCCGTGGTGCCGTCATGAACGTTACCCACATCACCGATGAGCAGCACGCCCGCTTCGCCCACATCGTGAATGAGGCAGTGCTCGACGTTCACGCGGCGGTTGTAGTCGCGAACGTAGACGGCCGTGCCGCCCAGGTTCTCAAACCGGCAATCAACGAACCGGCAGTCCTCCGCACCCTCGACGTATGCGGCAGCAAATCGTGCCACCCCCCAGTCCCCGCGGGTGATCTTGTCGTGGGGCTCCATGAACACGCGGGCCGTATGGGAGAATCGGATGCCCCGAAACTCAACGTGATGGATCGGCGCCTCGGGTGTGCCTCTGAGTAGAACGAGTTGCTTCAGACCTGAGACCATCAGTTCGGCGCTGCTCAATTCGACGTTCTCGGGCGGATACACGTAGAGGCGTCCATTCTCGCGATCCAGAAACCACTCGCCGGGCGCGTCGAGTTCTTCAAAGATGTTCTCGACCATTACGAATTCTTTGTGGGTGCCGTTCTGGGGCCGGTTCTCCTGCCAGCCGCCCTCCAGTTTCAGTTCACCTTTCCTCTTGACTCCAGTGATGCGGAAGTGGTGACTACCCCACTGGGCCGCGTGGAGGGCGTGAACGTAACCCGTTTCGGGATGAGCCCACGTCTTCACCCGCTCTGGAGACGTCGCCTCGGGCGACGTGCCGCCGAAGGCCCAGCCCTCGTCGGAGTCGAAATCCGGGAACCGGGCCATGTGCTGGCGCTGGCCGTCGATGAACAGTTGGTCGAAATCAGGACCTTCAACGGAGGCCCTGTAGACCCCATCTCGATACGCCTGCCATTCGAGGTCGCTCAGTCGACGTCCCGCGGACACCATAGGTTGCTCGTCGCCATAGGCAGCCCATACGAGAGGGCTGGAGAGGGTGCCGGAGTCTTCGGCGGTCAGTTCAAGGGGTGCATCCAGTTCGTACAGACCTCCGCGCAGGTAGATGGTCAGCGGCTGGTCTCCGACGATGTCCTTCCCGCGGAGTTCTCGTGCGGTCTGCTGAGCCTTGGCGAGTGTAGCGAGCGGCTGCTCGAGGGTGCCCGGGTTGCGATCGTCGCCGTCGGGCGAGACAAAGAGGCCGGCTTGCCCCGCGGAAGGCGAACTACGCAGGGAAGCGAGGGCCAGAACGAGTACCGGCAATGCACGGCTTGGGAACATGGGACGGTCTCCTGTTTGGTGGTCTCGACACGATAGCAGAGCATGGCTAGACGTGCCAAGACAGAACGACACGATGAGAGCGCGTTCGCGCGCCGACCCAAGTGTGGAGAAGGCACGTGTTGAGGATGGTTGACCCGCCTGAACGGGACAGCGATACTTGTTGGGCGAAAGCGAGGCGCAGACCGTATGCACAAGCAGATTCTGAAATCAACGCCTTACGGCGCGGTGGCGATCGTGTGGCGGGCGTCAGAAGGCCGACCGAGAGTGGCCAGGGTAATGCTGTCGAGCCCGGGAGAACCGGCAGACCGGGCGTTGGCTCGGGCGTTTCCGGTCGCGAAAAGTGCGTCGTGTGCGGACATTGACTCGGTGGCGGCGGCAATCATGGGCATTCTCGAAGGAGAGAGCATCACGATCCCGCTAGACGTGGCGGAACTGGAGTTGTGCCGGCCTTTCAGAAATCCGTACTGCGGGCGGAGCATGGGATCCCACGGGGCAGCGTGAGCACGTATCGGTTGATTGCCCGCCATCTGGGCAAACCCACCGGCGCACGGGCCGTGGGAAACGCGCTGGCAAAGAATCCGTTCCCACTGATCGTGCCGTGTCATCGGGCGATTCGTTCGGACCGGTGCCTTGGTGGATACCAGGGCGGCCTGGAGATGAAACGGGCGCTACTTGAGAAAGAAGGCGTCCGGTTCGATGCGAGGGGGCGGGCCGTCTGTGGCCGCTTGCACTACGATTGGTAGCGGCGGACGTTGTCCGGGACGAAGGACTAGAGAAACAGGAGGCGAAGATGGGCAAGCGATCTATACGGATGAGCAGGCGACAGTTTGCGGCGGCGGCAGGCGCGCTGGCAGGGGTGGGCACAGCGCGGACGCGAGCCTGGGCAGCGGCGACACCGGGAGGATTGGCGGGCGTTCTAGACGAAGGCACGGCCCAGTCGCTGGCGGCATATCTCGACGACGTGTGCGACTGGATCATGGGTCTGGATGTGGGGAGCAACTTGCTCAAGGGCACCAAGGACACGGCCACGTCCATCTTCATCAACGGGAACTTCGCCCGGGTGTTGCTGGCTTCGTACCGCCTCACGGGGAATCAGGCCCATTTGAACGAGGCCCTACGGTGGTGCGACACGTTTTGCACCATTCAACAGCATGTCGAGTCATCGAAAGGCGACGAAGTAGGATTCTGGCCGGACTGCGGGCCCAAGGGCAACATCTACTTCGGCGACGCGGGCACGGCAACGCACACGATGGCGGCTGTGTATGCGGAGGCAGACAAGGACCGGCAGGCTACGTATCTGGCGGCATTGGAGCGCTACGCACGGTTCGTCATCGACGGGTGTGCGCAAGACCCGCAAGGTGGAGACCGGGCCGTCACAAACAGTTGGGTCATCCGGGAAGGCGACGCGGCCGGCGCGCTCGGGTGCGGGTACTACCGGGGCAAGCTCAGTGTGGAGCAATACACCATCGCGACCGCGACAACCGGTGCCGCGCTCATGTCGGAGTTGTACGCCATCACGGGCAAGGCCGAGTACAAGGATATTGCGACAGGCGCGGTCACGTGGCTGTTGAAAACCCGTAAGGATGACGGGGAGATCCCGTACACCTTGGCGGGCAGGACGCTGGATTCGTGGCCCTTGGACACCATGTCCTATTGCACGGAAGCGTTCGTCGGTGCCGACCTCTTGCTCGGTGACGACGCATTGCGCACTGCAATGCACGACACACTCGCGCAGAGCGTCGATTGGCTTGTGACCGGCCAGAACGTGGACGGTTCCTGGGGCACGCTCCGCAGCGCAGACCAACAGCGCAGCCCCCGCGCCGTGACGCTGCTGTCATGGGCGCTCCGCTGGACCGACGCGGAAGAACCCGTCGCCGATGCCGTCCGGCGGTACTGCGTGTTTCTTCTCAACCCCGAGAACAGCAAGGCCTACGGTGTGAAAGAGCTGGTGCGCACGACCGGCTTCGTGGGTCTCGCCGCGGCGGACATCCTGAAGCCCGACTGCACGTTCTGAGGCGAGCGGACAGGAGAAGACGAGCGTGCGAATGATGCCTAAGGTACCGGTAATCATAGCCATAGGGGTACTCCTTTGCGGACGGGTGTCTGGGGCCGCTGGGGATCCGGTCCCGGTCCTCATCGGCGTGGACACGGCTGGCAACTACCACAGCCGATTCCTCGGCGAGCCTTCGTGGAAAGTGCCTGCCTTCTTCGATGCGCTTCGAGATCTGGGGGTGACCCATGTGAACGTCCACGCGTGGCCGCCGACGCAGACCGGCGACCGCAACAGTGAGATCATGGCCAATAACCTTCAGGCCCTTGATCGAGCCGTGCGCGCACAGAACATGACCTACACCCTCAACATCGAGCGGCCAAACTTCTCGTCGAGAGCTGAAATCACGCCTGGTGTCAATGAATTCGAACAGCCGGGCGGAAGGCATTTCTGGCTCCTGCGGCCCGAGTGGTTGCGGCCCCTGGCGCCACCGGAGTGTGCCGCACCGGTGCTGAAGGCTGTCATTTACGACGAAGCCGCCCACATGCAACTCTCGAACAACAAGTACTCGAACTTCCCCAAGCATGATTACGACGTGCCCTTCTTCGTCGATACCCATAGCCTGCCGCTGGAGGAAGCCTATGGACGTCTGGTGGCCGAATGCATCCGCATTCGAAGTGACCACTACGGCGACATGGTGCAGCTCAACACCGAACAGGTCTGGCCCGATCTTTTTCACATCTTCGCCCGCGCGGGATGGACGGCCACCCCGAAACTGTTGAAGGAACACCTCAATCCGGTTGTCGTATCTATCGCTCTGAGTGCCGCCGTCCAGTACCAGGATCGGGGATGCCACTTCTGGGTGTCGCCCGACCTGTGGCACTGCGGGCGCTATCCGGGCCACCCACCGGAGGCACTGCGGTCCGCGCTGATGATGGGCTATTGGCTGGGGGCCGAATGCATCTACGTCGAGAACGTGGACTACACTGGAGAACCGGACGACGCGACCGCGGTGAGAAAGACCCCGCGTCATCCGGAGGCGGGTCCCAGGGGAGCCCTTCTAGCCTGGAACGACCGCGACCACTACACGCTGACCCCGTATGGCGAAGTGCTGCGCGACTTCGCGACGGAGTACGTCCCCGCCCACCCCCGCACGGTCGATTGGCGCACCTACCGGCCCCGCGTGGCCATTGTGCGTCTGCCGGACGGCGGTTGGGGGCAATTCGACCCCGGAGAGGATCCCGTTCCCCATGGAGAGGCGGCGTCTCGCAACCGTTTGCTGGGCAATCGCGACATGCCCCTGGATGAAGCCGCGTCCGAATGGCTCCATGTATGGCCGGTTCTCACCCACGGGGCAGCGAAAGACGGTGCCATCTGCTACAACAACCCCATGGTCTATCCCGAACTCATGGACTTCTTCATGCCCATCGACTCGGTGGGCGTTTTCGACCATCTGGCCACAGGCAGCGTCTTCGACGGTGTCGAGTGTTTCGTGGTGTGCGGTCACGCCTTGTCCCGAGGAACGTTTGACGACATCCATAGGCGCGTGGCCGCTGGGGAAGCAGCCTGCATCATCGCCCATCGCCTCTACGCCCAACACGCCGGCGAACAGGATCTACCGGGAGATTGGCTCGTGGTGGACGATTTCCGGGACCCGGCCGTCCGCGAACGACTTGAACCCTTCCTGGGCCCGCCCGACGTGGCCCGCTTCCGCTTCGAGGACCAAGTGGTGGAGTTCCGAAAGGGCGACCGCCCCAATGCTCTGACGGTCAAGATCATCTCTCATTCATCGGGCTAGACGTCGCGTGCCGGGGCCCCAGCCGAAAGCTGATCGCCGAACTCCTGTCATGGGCACTCCGCTGGACCAGCGCGAAGCAACCCGTCGCCGATGCCGTCCGCCGCTACTGCGCGTTTCTCCTGAAACCTGAGAACAGCAAGGCCTACGGCGTGAAAGAACTCGTGCGAACGACCGGGTTCGTGGGTCTTGCGGCAGCGGATATTCTAGAGCCGGATTGCACGTTCTGAAGCGGGGACATGTACCAAGCGCCGTCCCCGGCGCGACTACGTG
>JAAEQP010001355.1 GCA_024231375.1 bacterium
GGGGACAGCCACCCATTGTTGCCCTGAGAAGGGCAATAATGGGACGCAAGAGCTTGGCAGTCCCCGTTTGTCGCTTCTGTTCTGGGGTGCATGTGACCTTTCCATCGGCCGCTCAGTCCCTCTGTTTCGCTGAGCCGTGGAGTACACCGGCGGGGACGGGGAATGGCGCTATTCGTGGAGTTCGACGGTGAGGCGTTCCCAGCGGCGGCCCCGGAAGACGATGAGGGTGAGGATGAGGCGTGTCACGTGGCCGGCGAGGATGGACAGCCAGACGGTGTTGGCGGTGAGGATGCCCATGGATCGGAATGTCTGGCACAAGCCGACTAGCAGGAGGACCTGTGAGACGAAGGCGATTAGCATGGGTTTGCGGGTTTCGCCTGCGCCGACAAGGCCTCCGGTGTAGGCGAGTGTGATGCCGAGGCTGACGCCCGAGAAGGTGAGGATGCGCAGGAAGGACGATCCAAATTCCAGGACGGGGCCGCCGGTGACGTCGAAGATTCGCAGGAGCGCGCCTGGGGCGAACATGTACAGCGAGCCCAGCAACAAGGCCCACACGACGCCGAAGGCCGCGGCCACATGCACGCCCGAACGTCCTCGGTCGAGATCTCCCGCGCCGATGTTCTGGCCCATGATGGTGCTGGAGGCGTTGCGGAGTCCCCAGCAGGCCCAGGTGGTGAGGGAGAACAACTGGGCGTAGCAGATGGAATAGGCGGCCTGTGCCTCGCCGCCGTCTTCGAGGGAACCGAGATAGTAGAGAATCACGACGCCCGCGCCGTTGAGCATGACGGATTGGATGCCGGTGGGAATCCCGATCCGGGCTGCGCCCCAGACTACCCGGAGATTGGGAAGAAGGGTCCATCGCCGGGGAGGGTGAATGATGGTCCTCTTGTTGAGGATGAGTCCGAACCCGATGAGAGACGTTGCGAAGGGCGCCACACAGGTGGCAATGGCGGCGCCGGCGGTCCCGAGTTTCGGGAAGGGGCCGATACCGGTGATCAAGATGATGCTCAGGACAACGTTGAGAAGCGTGGCCATGACGCCGAGGATGAGCGGGGTGCGAGGGTCGCCGGAGGCCTGCATGGCGCCGGCCAGCATGAACATGAAGAAAAGCGGCATGCCGCAGAGGAACATGATGCGGATGTAGGGCAGGGCATGAACCATCACATCAGGACCGGCATTGGCGAGTTTGAGGAGGGACGGCGAGAACGTGAATCCAATGATACCGAGAGCGAGCAGTATGTAGACGCTCGTCAGAAAGCAGTGGTAGGCCACTTCGCTGAGGGTTTCGCGGTCTTTCTTGCCTGCGTACCGGGCGACGAGCACGCTCATGCCGTGGTAGAGGGACGAAATGAACACAACGAACACGAGGAACACGTGCCACGCGACGCCAACGCCCGCGTTGCCATCCGATCCAACGAAATGCCCGACCAAGGCGTGATCCACGAACCCGTGGAGACCGTTGACGAGGTTGAGGAGCACGACGGGCCACGCGAGTTTCCAGACGGACCGCGTGATGCTGCCGGAGACGAGTTCTTTGTCGAATTTCATGGAGCGGGTTGCACCGGGTTCTGTTGGGCGAATGTAGGGGTAACGGTAGCACGCGAGAGGGGATGACTCAACTGAGGGGCGGCGGAGCTTCTGGGGAAGCCGCGGGAACCCCAGGGAGAGCCCCGTCGCGCTTCAAGGAGGTCCGTGCCCACGGCGAAGCCGCGAAAAAGCCTGGGACAGTCCCGTCTCGCTTTGCTCGCTTGGTACAGTCCCGGTTTTTCGCTTGTGCTTGCCAGGGGGGCTATCGCGTGAAGGCGATCCGCCGGACACGGGTGCGGTAGAAGGTCTTCTGCACGAAATGGGCGATGGATTCGGGGGCGGGCTCCATGTCGCCGAGACTGACGCGGAGCATGGCGTTTTCGGGTACGGCATCGTGGAACTGGCCGCCCAGCCTCGCCCGTTCGGAGGGGGTCAGGCCTGCGTCCAACGCGAGACAGGGTCCCGGGGTATAGCGGATGTCCTGAGTGATAGGATCGCTCTTCACGACGAGGGACGCGTGGGCGCGGAAGGCCTGGAGGTCGTGGGCGGCGAACCGGCTGCTCACGGCGTCGTCGTCGGTCTCGGCGGGCAGCAGCCTCATGCCGTGGGTTTCGCCTTCGGCTTCGCACGCCTCGCGGAACCGGGCCGCAATGCGGAGCCCCAATCCCATGGCTTCGGATGATTCGTGTAACTGCCGCCCGGTCGAGGCTTGCACACATTCGTTGAGGCCAACCATGCCTACACGGTATACGGCGTGGTCCAGGTCGAGGAGGCGGCGGCCGCGGTGTTCGGAGGCGAGCAGGCTCAGGGGACCGACGTCTTTGAAGGTCAGGAGCCGGTCGATGAAGTCGCGCTTCTCCTGGTGCGCCCTGGCGGCGAGACGGACGAGGTAGACGATGCGATCTTCGAACTCGGCGTCGTTTGCGGAACGGTAGGCCACGCGGGGCAGATTGAGGGTCACCTGTTGGACGGCGGTGGTGCGAGGTTGCCACAGGCGGGCGCTTGAATCGGCGGCTTCGTCTCCCCGGTCGAACACGAAGCGGATGCGGCCGCCGACGGACACGGCTTCGGCCGCGCGGCGTAGCCACGCGTCGAAGCCGGGGGCTTGTACGTCGGCCTCGGATATGGCGATCTCGGGGGTCACGTGGAGCAGACGTTTTTCACTGCGGTCGTCGAGCCCCAGTCCCGTGGTTTCGCGGCATGCGTCGAGCACGGCCTGCGCGAACTGTTGCGCGCTGTGGGCGAAGGCGCCGTAGGTATGCTCCGGGCGGGCTCCTCCGGGCGTCATGGCCGTGCGCGACCCGAGCCAGCCGGGGGGCGTCCAGGACAGGGCAAACGAGGTCTCGGCGCCCCGTTCGGCCTGGGCGCTCTGGGCGAATGCAAACAGGAGCATGCGCGCGAGGTGTTCCATGCCACGGTCGTCGACGTCGGCCAGATAGGGCGCGATGAACGTGTTGAGTGCGGGCCAGCCAACCGATGCGGAAAAGTGGTTGCCAAGGGTGGCGGCGAAATGGCTCAGTTGGGCCAGCAGGGTTTCCGGACGGGCGGGCGGGCGGGGCGGGGTCGCGGAGCCGGGAAATCCCACACCAAACTGGGTCACGTAGGCCAGGGATTGCTCGGAACTGTGGAGCCGGTCGATGAATCCCAGGTCGTGCAGGTGGATTGCGCCGGAAAGGTGTCCGTCGGCGACCTCCTGCGAGAACACCTGGCTCAGGGCGTACTCCTTCTTCACGCGCTCGGCGAGGGCCAAGTCGGTGGAGGCGGGATCGTGGATGCGTTCGGAGGCCCCGCGGTTGGGTGCGCACACGATCTGTTCGGTGTCGTACAGGGGCACGCCGAGGCGCATGTGCTTGCGACGGTACTCTTCGAGCCCGTGTTCGACGAGCTTGGCGTCGACGAGCTCGCGCACGAGCGAGGCCGTGAGGACGCGGACGTTGGCGGCCACGATCTGGCGTTCCACTTCGACGGCGATCACGCCCGCGAGGCCCTCGTCCATGCCGGTCTCGCGGCAGAGGGCTGCCACGATGCGGTCGCGGTCCCAGGAAGCGAGGCGCTCATCGCTGGTGCGAACGAAGAGGCTGCCGGCGTCTTGCGGGCCTTCCGATTCGCCAACGCGGGCCTCGTCGAGTTCGTTGAGCAGGGCACGCATGTCGCCTTTGCGCAGCTTGCGGATGCGTGCGCGTTTGTCGCGGTAGCGGGCGAAGGCCAAGGCGGTCCGGGCGTGGCCCATCTCGATGAGAACCTTCTCGACGGCGTCCTGGACCTGCTGGGCGGAGGGCGTCTTGCCGTCGACGGTCTTGGCCAGGTAGATGGCGACACCGGAGGCGAGACTTTCGGCGCGGTCGCGGTCTTCGCCGCCGATGGATTGGGCGGCCAGGAAGATGGACTCGGCGATCTTGCGGCGGTCGAAGGACACTTCGGCGCCGTCGCGTTTGACCATGGACGTGACGGGCTCGGGCGCGGCCACGAAGGGCGTGGGAAAGGACAACTGGGCGTCGAACACGCCCTCGTCCGCGTCCGGCGATTCATCGCCGGCCGGCGATGCGGCAAACAGATCGTCCTGATCCGATTCTTTCATGTCAGAAACGCGTGTCCCCTGCAAACGAACGGATTACATACACGGTGTCCGGGCGGCCACCCAAGCCTCCCGGTGGATTGCGCCAATCCTCCCCCGACTGGGGGATTCCGAGTGTATCGAATAGGCAGCGGGGGAAGCAAGGGGCGGGTGGTGAAGACGGTCGGCAGAGACGCCGACCCTACCGAAGGGGAAAGCGCGGTGGGACCGAGAATCTGGAGACCTTGCGGTCGTAGCGTGACCTGCCGGTCACGTCGGTGGCGCGGTCAGGGCGCGGCCAAGAGGCCGCGACCAGCCACAGCGAGGGAGTTCGAAGACCCCTCACCCCACCCCTCTCCCAGCCGCGGCTGGCAAGCCGCCGGGAGAGGGTGCAGAGGGGGTTCAAACCGGTAAC
>JAAEQP010001356.1 GCA_024231375.1 bacterium
CAGGCTTCCTCGAATTCGTTTGACGCGACCATGCCATAGAAAAAGTTGTGGCCGAACTCATGAATGATCACCATCTCGACCGCGTGCGCGCCCTTGGGCATTCCGATCATGGTCCCGGCGGTGATCAGCGTCGGGTACTCCATGCCGCCGGCGCCACCGGCCTTTCTTTTCGGGTCGACCACGGTGAGGTTGGGGTAGGGGTAATCGCCGTACCAGTCCTGGTAGTAACGGACCGCGTGCTTGGCGGCGGTCAGGTGGCGCTCGGCCTGACTCTTATGCTCCTTGTGCATCAGCAGCCTGATCTCGACGTCCTGCTCCCGGCCCACGAACTCGACGAAGTTGGGCGAGGTCGTCCAGGCAAAGTCGTGCACGTCCTCGGCGTGGTAATAATGCGTGGCCGTGCCGTCACCGTGGTCGACGCGCTCGACCTCCACGCCGGTGGCCCCGACCACGTTCTCGGCAGGCACGGTCAGCTTGACGTCGTAGACCCCGAAGTCAGCGTAGAACTCGCCCTTGGCATGGAACTGGTGGCAGTTCCATTGGCCATTTTCAAAGACCCCCACTTTCGGGAACCACTGCGCCACGAAAAAAAATTCCTTGAGCGAACCCGTGCGCGCCAGCGGCGGCGACGGCATCCTCGCCGTGAAATCGATCTCGACCGCCACGCTCGCGCCCGGACCCACCGGCCGCGGCAACGGGACCCTGATCACGGTCTTGTCGTCGGCGTTGTCGTCGTCCGGATGGATGAACTCCATCCTCTGCGTAAGGTCCTCGCCGCCCGCGAGCGCGACGCGGTCGACCTCGATGAAACCCCAGCCGTCCTTTTTAAACGCCTTCTTCGCCGCCTTGGCCCCCGCCTCTTTGATCCAGGTGGACTTGGTATTGCGAAAGGCATTCAGATAAAGGTGGAGCCGCAACTCGCTCACCGACTCGGAGGAAGAGGACGGTCTGGAACGCGAGGTGTGGCTGTGGGATTTCGCGGGACAGCCCGACTATCGGTTGATCCACCAACTCTACATGGACGAGACCGCGCTGGGTGTGCTGGTCTTTGATCCTCAGGAC
>JAAEQP010001357.1 GCA_024231375.1 bacterium
CGCTTCAGCGGACTCAAGGGCTATGAGCGTCTGCTCGACACGAAACCCGAAGCCGTCTTCCTCGAAACACCGCCGTATTGCTTCCCGGAGCACGCCCGAGCCTCGGTGGAGGCCGGGTGCCACGTGTACATTGCGAAACCCCTGGGGTGCGACGTGCCCGGCTGTTTGACCGTCTCGGACGCCGGCAAGAAGGCCACGGCGAACAAGCGCGTGTTCCTGGTGGATTTCCAAACCCGCACGGATCCCTTCTTCATTGAAGGCATCCGGCGCGTGCGCCAAGGCGATTTCGGTGCGATTGGTCTGGTGAGTTCGGTCTATTGCGACGAAGCGTTCAAAGATCCGCCCCTGACCGACACCATCGAAAGCCGCTTGCAGCATCTCATTTGGGTGAACGACATCGCCATCGGCGGCGGATATCTGGTGAACGCGGGGATCCACGCAGTGGACGTGGCCCTGTGGATCGCGGGCGAGACGCCGGTGAGCGCCATGGGCAGTTCGCGCATTGTGCGGTCCGATCCCCACGGCGACTCCCGCGACGCCTACTCCATCACGTACCAGTTCGCCAACGGGATCGTGGTGAATCACTGGGGTGAACACCTCAAGAACCGATTCGGGTTCAAGTGCGAGTGCATCGCCCAGTGCCAGGACGGGCATCTCGAAGCCGGCTACACGGGTCAGGTGCGAATCCTGGGTGTGAGTGGGGGATACCGCGGCGGCAAGGTGAAATCGCTCTACCCCAAAGGCGCGGAGCGCAACATTGCCACGTTCCATGAGAGCATTACGAACGACGTTTACGACAATCCGACCGTCGAGCCCGGCGTCAATGCAACCTTGGCAACGCTCCTTGGACGCGACGCCGCCCGGCGCAACGGACCGCTCTCGTGGGACGATATGCTGAGCGAGAACGCCCGGTGCGAGGTGGATTTGTCCGGTCTGACCATGTAATGTCTGCTGTATGCACGCCGTGACTGGGCGTGCGCTCTGCGGGCAGGGGACAAGGAAGGGATATCTGGCATGGACATGGAAGCTCTCTATCAGCAACGACTCAAGCGGTACGTGACGGCGCTTCGGAACGGGAAGCCGGACAAGATCCCGATTCGTCCCTTCGTGGCCGAGTTCACTGCCAAGTATGCCGGATACACGTGCCAACAGGTGGCCCACGATTATACCCAAGCCTTCGAAGCCGCGGTGAAGACGGCGGCGGACTTCGATTGGGACGCCGTGGTGCCCAACATGGTTTATGTGTGGACCGGCCTCACCGAGGCCATTGGCCTGCGCTACTACGGCGTGCCGGGCATCCACGTCCCTGAGGACACGGGCTTCCAGTACCGCGAGCCGCCCGAAGGCGAGTCGTTCATGGAAGCCGACGAGTACGGCGCATTGATCGATGACCCTACCACCTTCCTCGCCAACACGTGGCTGCCCCGTGTGGCGCGCGACATCGCCGCCCCTGGCGAACCGACCACTTACCGGAACAATCTGTCGTTCCTTCGGGGCGGCATGGCCATGCTCTCGTATTTCACGGCGTTTGGTCCGCAGATCGAACGACTCCGCACGGAATGCGGCATGCCGTCGGCCATTTCGGGCATCTTCAAGGCGCCCCTGGACATCATCGGCGATAAGCTGCGTGGATACCTCGGCCTGACGATGGACCTCATTGAACGGCCCGACGAAGTGATGGCGGCGTGCGAAGCGCTGATGCCCCACCTGTGCCATATGGGACTCAGCGGCGCCGATCCCGATGGCAACGTTCCCATCGGATTCTGGATGCATCGCGGATGCGTGCCCTTCATTTCGCACGACCAGTTTGACCGGTTCTACTGGCCCACGCTCAAGCCCATCATCGAGGAATTCTGGAAGAACGGCAAACAGACCCTCTTCTATGCCGAAGGAAACTGGGACCATCACCTTGACGCCTTCGCGGAACTGCCCGACCAGTCCATCGTGTATCACGTGGACCAGGGCGACATCTTCAAGGTGCATGAGAGGTTGGGGCGCAAGTTCTGTCTGAGTGGCGGCCTGCCAAACATGCTTCTTGCCTACGGCACGCCGGACGAGGTCCAGGCGCGTTGCAAGGACATTATCGACGGCGTGGCGCAAGATGGCGGCTACGTGATGGACGCAAGCGCCATCGTCCAGAATGACGCACAGGTCGAGAACATGCGCGCCATGACCGACTTCGTGCGCGAACACGGGGTATACGACGCGTCCGGCGCGTGCGAAGAGGTGGAGTACCCGAAGGCCGACCCGGCGTCGTTGACGGGAATGTCCGATTCAGCGGCCCCCAAGCACACCCCTCCAGGCCTATGCGTGCCTTGGGCCGAGAAGCGGAAGGACCATGACGCTATCACGGGCGATGAGGCGTTGATTGAGACGATATGGGACCAGAACGACGCGCTTGCCAACATGTTCGTCTGGCATTGCCTGTTGTCGTTCTAGCTTGTGGCGTGCGTGGCGTACCGCGCATACGTTCGCCCTTGGGAGGAGACATCCGGGAAGTCTGAGCATCCGTAACGACTTTTCGGGATGAATCACACATGAATTCACTCCTAGCCAATCGTGTCCTTCCCCTAATGGCCCTGTGCGCCCTTGTCTCGTGCGCGAAGGTGGAGGTCCCTGAGATGGGACCAAGAGACGCCTACGGCGGTGAATTGGCAGGGCAGTTCGAGCCCGGCGAGCGCTTCAGGATAGAACAAGACGGGCCACGCTGGTGGTTTGTGACCCCAGAAGGGGGACGGTTCCTGTCCGTGGGCGTCAACCACATCACCTGCAACGGTGACGCCATCAAGGGCAGCGACGAGAGACCGTATGTCGACGCCCTCCTGGCGAAATACGGAACGAAGGATAAATGGGCCGAAGAGATCACCACCCGGTTTGAGGGCTGGGGTTTCAATACGATTGGGGCCTGGTCATCGGCCGAAGTGAACCCTCATCTGCCTCGAACGCCGATCCTGAATCTTGGCGGCGGGTACTGGGGCCAAGCCTGGAAGGAAGCCAAGGCGCCCGACTTCTTCGCCCCGGCCTTCACCGAGTACGTAGCGGAAAGGGCCAAGTCCATCGAAGCGCACGCCGGGGACCCCCTCGTCATTGGCTATTTCATCGATAATGAGCAGCCCTGGTCGACGGACCACCGCAAGGCGCCGACCATCTTCGCGGGCTACGTGGCCATGCCCGAGGACGCGCCAGGGAAGCAGCGCCTTCTGGAGTTCTTCAAAGAACGTCACGGCACGGTTGAATCGTTTAACAAGGCGTGGAAAGCGGATTGCAGCGACTGGGCCTCTCTCCTCGAAGTCACGGAGTTGGAACCCAGAAACGGGAAACTCGCCAAGGCTGACCGCGAAGCCTTCACTCTTCTCGTTGCCCGCAAGTACTTCGAGACCACCTCGAACGCCATCCGCGAGAAAGATCCCGGGGCGCTGGTGCTTGGGTCCCGCCTCATCCCGTTTAGCGTGCCGAAGGTGGTGGTCCAGGCATGCGGCGAGTTCTGCGATGTCGTTTCGGTCAACTACTACAAACGGACCATGCTTGGGGCGACGTACATCAATTTCGCTTGGCGTGGTGCGGCCGACGTGGATCTTATCGACCTCGATGAGTCGCTCAAGGCCTTCTACGACGCGAGCCAGCGGCCGGTTATGGTCACGGAATGGACCTCGCGCATCAAGAAGAAAGGGTACAACGACTACCCACCGTCCTACGCAATCCAACCGGTCGTGCGCAACGAGAAGAAGAGGGCCAAGCGGTTTGACCACTGCATGATGGAATGGTTCTCCCAGCCGTGGTTCGTTGGGGCGCACTGGTTCAAGCACGCGGACCAACCGATGCAAGGCCGTGGTGACGGCGAGAACTGCACCTTTGGCCTCGTCGATATTGAAGACGAACCCTACCACGAGTTCGTCGAAGGGGTCACCAAGACCATCCCGAAGGCCTGGAAGGCCCACTCCGAGGCCGAGTAGGTGGATGCTGCGACCAAGCAGAGGACCTTCTGGCTGAGCTGCGGCGCCACCATGTGCCTGGCCATCGCTACGAATCTTCCCCCCGTGTTTCTGACGACCTTCGGCGAGACCTTCGGGGGGCAGACGGGCCTGAGCGAAGAACAGCTCGGCAGGATTCCGGCCCTCGTATTCGTCGGGTTCATTGCCGGCATCGCTATCACCACCCCTCTGGCCGACCGGTGGGGCGCCAAGGGATTCGTCCTTTTCGGGCTGGGACTGATGGGCACGGGGTTGGGGTTCCTTTCGGGCGCGGGAAGCTATGCAGCCCTTCTTGCGGTCGTATTCATGCTGGGTCTGGGCGCCGGGGTGCTTGAAGTGGTCTTGAGTCCCATCGTTGCCGCACTGCAACCCCATCGGCGGACGTCCGCCCTCAACTGGCTCCATTCGTTCTACTGCATCGGCGCCGTGGGCACCGTGCTCATTGGATCCGCGGGGTTGTACTTCCATGTCTCGTGGCGCATCATCTCGCTGGGCATCATCGCCGTACCCGCCAGCATGTTTCTGGGGTTCGTGTGGTTGCCTACGCCGCCCATGGTTCACAGAGACGCAGACTGTGAGCTTGTTGGTTCGTTGGTGCGTCATCCCTTCTTCTTAGCCGCGCTGGCGCTTATCTGTCTGGGCGGCGCTACGGAAATCGGGATAGCGCAATGGTTGCCAGCCTATGCCGAGCGAGGTTTGGGCTACACCAAGGCCACGGCCGGCGTTGCTTTGGCCGCATTCTCGGTGGCCATGGTGATCGGGCGCATTGCCGTCGGGTTCATCGTCCGACGCGTTGGGGCGATCCCATTGATCGCCACCTCCTGCCTACTCTGCGTAGGCCTCGTGCTCGTAGGATGTCTCCTGCCATCCGCGCCCGTCGCTCTTGCCGCCTGCATCATGCTCGGATTCACGGTGTGCTGCTTCTGGCCGACCACCTTGGGCTTGGCAAGCGACAGGTTCCCTCGTGGCGGCGCTTCCATGTTCGGCCTGCTTGCGGCTTCCGGCAATGCTGGCTGCATCGCCATGCCGTGGCTGGTTGGCGTCATTGCAGAGCAGAGCCGACTGAACATGGGCCTGGTTGCGCTGATCGTTCCCCCAATACTCATGGTGCTCATCCTGGGAGGGATGGGCTTGTCCCGCAAGAAAGAGCGGAGACTCAGCCGCGGATAGAGGGCTGAGGTCCGCATCGTTCGCACTCGTCTGCCGTTCCCTTGACAGGAGGCGCTACCTTCGGTAGTATTGATTGTGACTGCGGTAGATTTTGTGACCCTTGTTTATAATTCGTAACGAGGATACTATGACAAGCATTGCCTTGGACAATATCGAACTCAGCGGGAAGCAACGTGAAATCCTCGAACGGGATGAGCGTTTCCTTGACCTGGCCCGCCAGATCTTCCTCGACGAAGGCTTTCACGCCGTCACTGTCGGTCGAATCGCACGCATCACCGGATTCTCGAAAGGTACGTTGTACCAACGGTTTGCGGGCAAGGAAGAGCTGATGGTGGAACTGGCACTGCGGTGCCGTCGCCAACTCGTGGACATGATGCAGCAGGTCAGCCAGATCGAGGGTCGACCTCGTGAACGCATGGTGGCCATCGGAGAAGGGATCGAGCGGTACTCCCGGCTCTCAGCCGACAACATGCGAATCATGTCGGTCATTGACGAGCAGACGGTCCGTGATCGGGTTCCAGTAGAACAACTGGATCACCTCAAACAGCTCGGCCTGGAGTTTTTCGAAGTGTTGGCGGGTATTGTGCGCGACGCCGTCGACTGCGGCGACCTGGTGCTCCCCAAAGGCATGACCGCGGCGTCGATGTCCTTCTCGTTGTGGGCACTGGTCGATGGTTGGGCTCATGCGGCGCGTGGTGCGGCACCGCTGGAAGAACTGGGCATGCACGACTCGGTTCAGGACATTCTCAGAAGTGCGCAGTATCTCATGGACGGATACGGCTGGCAGCCGCTCTACCATGAGTGGGACTACTCGAAAGTAACGAAGCGTGTGGCGCAGATTCTTCCAGTTGAGGGAGAGTCAGAGGCGTAGTGACTCGAACTTCACTTGGGCGCGTCGTTCGAAAGGAGGGTGCCGAGGGTTAGTGACGATTCGGCGCCAATTCTGCAGCAATTATTCTAAGATGACTACGAACCAGAGGACGCAGAGCGAGATCTGGGTCATGGTGGACGAAGTGACGACCAACGCCCAGAACATGAACCACGTTCCGGGTGGCGGCAACGTGCTGTTCATGGACGGGCACGTCTCGTTCATCCGATACCCAGGCGACGTCCCGGTGTGCCGGGCTTGGGCAACGGTTGCCGTAAGCATGGACATGCTGTAGACGAACGCAGACGGACAATGTAACCGGTTGAGCAACACCAGGGCCAGGTGTGCGGATGAGGCGTTCCCCGGAAACGGGGAGCGCCTCTCTCTTTGTGGCACCCGGGCATGCCGAAGGCTTGAATGTGATGGGGGCGAGGCACTACGCTTCGTGAACTCAATGGATCCTGTGAGGAATGCGTTTCCAACGATTGGTGGAGGCCGGTGAAATGCTGCTTTCTATGATGCTCTGCGGAACGATGTCCATGCATGCTTCGGCGGCGGCTCTGCCGCTATCCGAACACGGCCTGCACTACGACACCCCGGCCACGACGTGGGACGAGGCGCTTCCCTTGGGCAATGGCCTCCTCGGCGCTCTGGTGTGGGGCGACGGCGCTCCCGTTAGCATCTCCTTGAACCGAACCGATCTCTGGGACCTCCGTCCCGTCCCCGAATTCCACACCGAAGAGTACTCCTACGCCCTTATGCGCGAGTGGGAGAAGGAAGGTCGCGAAGACGACCTGAAACGGGTCTACGAGAAACCGTATAACCGTCCCGGGCCCACCAAGATCCCGGCTGGCCGGCTTCTTGTGCATATGGGAGACGGGGCCGCATTCGTCCGGGCCGACCTCGACGTTGCTACCGCCACGGCGGACATGACCTTCAAGAACGGCGCGACACTGCGCTCCTGGGTACATGCCGACGAACAGGTTGGCATGGTCTCCATTGACTCGAAACAGGCCGTTCGCCTTGAACTGGTGGCCCCCGAGTTTGGCGGGAAAGAAGCGGGCGACGGGAAACCCAGCATCGTGGCGGGTGAAGTCGCCCAGTTGGGCTATGCTCCGTCCAAGAAATCGTCAGGTGACCAATTCAGCGCCTACGAACAGGAAGCGTGGGAGGGGTTCCGGTTTGCCGTGTACGTGGCATGGCGATCCACCGACACCGGTCTGGTCGCCGCATGGACCATCGCGTCGAGCTACGAAGGCGATGCGCCCTTCGCCATCGCCAAGAAACGCGTCGAGAAGGCGCTTGACGGAGAGGTGGCGGCCGCCTACGCCACGCACAAGGCATGGTGGCGCACCTACTGGGACACGACGTGGTTGAAGGTGCCCAACGCGCGCATCGAACGGCAGTGGTACCTGGACACGTACAAGTTCGGCGCGGCGGCACGGCCCGACACCCCGCCCATTACCCTGCAAGGTCCCTGGACGGCCGACGACGGCAAACTGCCTCCATGGAAGGGCGACTACCATCACGACTGCAACACCCAGATGAGCTACTGGCCGTGCTACAGCGGAAACCGGCTCGAAGGCGGGCAGGGCTTCGTTGACTGGCTCTGGGATGCGCGGGGAGCGTGCAAGGAATGGACCCGTCGCTTCTTCGACATGCCCGGCATGAACGTCCCCATGACGACGGATTTGAACTGCAACCAGATCGGGGGGTGGCGGCAGTACACCCACTCATCGACCGTTGGCGCGTGGCTGGCCCAGCACTTCTACTTCCACTGGAAGTACACCGCCGATTCGGCCTTTCTGAAGGACAGGGCCTACCCGTACATTCGCGATTGCGCCGTGTTCATCGAGGCCGTTACCACCGAACGCGACGCGGACGGCGTCCGGACGCTGCCTTTGAGTTCGTCACCCGAGTTCAACGGAAACGCGCTCAACGCCTGGTACCCGACCATCACCAACAACGATCTAGCTGTGATCCGCTGGCTTCTCATCGCTGTGGCCGAGATGGCCGACGAACTCGGCGAGACGGACGATGCGGCCCATTGGCGTCAGGTGCTTTCCGAGTTGCCTCCCCTGGACCTTGGCGAAGACGGCGCGCTCACGGTCGCCAAGGGCTTCCCCCTCAATGAGTCGCACCGGCATCTCTCGCAGCTCATGGCCATCTACCCGATGGGTATCGTCGACCTTGCCAACGGTCCGGAGGACGTGCGCACGATCCAAGCCTCGCTGGAGGAGCTTGACCGTTACGGCACGTCGCAGTGGGTTGGATTCAGTTTCTCATGGTGGGCGCTGGTCGCCGCGCGCGGACGCGATGGGGCCACCGCTGCCAAGGCGTTGGACATCTTCGCCGAGGCCTTCGTGTTGCGCAGCAGCTTCAACTGCAATGGCGACCAAACCGGCAAGGGATACAGCAACTTCACCTACCGCCCCTTCACATTGGAAGCCAATTTCGCTTCAGCCGCGGGGTTGCAAGAGATGCTGATCCAGAGCCACACGGGCGTGGTGGACGTGTTCCCGGCCGTTCCCGAGGAGTGGACGGATTTGGCGTTCCACAATCTGCGCGCGGAAGGCGCATTTCTCGTGTCGGCCGAAATGCGTGATGGTGAAGTGGCGGCACTGAACGTGACGGCCGAACGGGGTGGCACGTTGCGAATTCGTTCGCCGAAAGACGGAGCTGTGAAGGAATTCAGTCTGGGTGTGGGCGAATCAGTTTCACTTGACGAGATCGTGTCCTGAAGCGGCCGAACGTACGAGGAGTCGTGAGCATGAATCGCAGACAATTCTTGGAAAAGCCGGGACTGTCCCAAGCGGAGTCCGCCGCAGGCGGACG
>JAAEQP010001358.1 GCA_024231375.1 bacterium
CCGCGAGCCCTTTTAGGTCATAGAGGTCGAAATCTCGCTCTTCTCGGCTCCAGTGCGAGGTCTCGGCGCGGCCCGATAGCACGAGGGCCAGCCGCGACTTCTGCTCGGGGAGTTCCGCGGCGGGGATGGGACGGTACACCGGCCCGATCTCGAAGGCCTGGATGCTGTTGACACCGTGTCGGAAGTTGTTGGAAACGATGGATAGAAGCCCGGGAACGAGGCTGGTGCGCATGGTGGCCTGAAGTTCGGACATGGGATTCTGGAGGGCCACCATGGTGAGGCACTCCCCCCCCAGTCCAGCCTTCTCGACGTCCCCCTGCGAGGAGAACGTCATGGGCATGACCTCGGTCAGTCCCATGGCAACCAGTTGTTTACGAAGGGCTTGCGTGGGCTTCTCGTGCGGTGCGTAGACCGTCTCTTGAGCCCTGGCTCGAGGAAGGGCGACGGGAATGTTGTCGTACCCGTAGTGCCGCGCGATCTCCTCAATGAGATCGGCATCCATGGACACGTCGTGACGCCATGAGGGGATGCGTACCGAACAGGAGGCATCATCACGCTTAAGTATCTCGAATCCAAGGCCTTCCAGGATTGCGCACTGCTGGTCGGCTGAAACCTCTGCGCCCAGGAGGCTGTGCGTCCGGGCGAAGGCCACGGATGTCTCCCGAATGGGCAATGGATTCGGGTGCTCGTCGAGCAATCCGGCTGCAAGTGTAGCGCCTGCAAGCTCTTGCATAAGCGCAACGGCGCGATCTTCCGCGTATTCGGCCATGATGGGGTCCGCACCGCGCTGGAATCGCTGTGAGGCCTCGGTGATCATGCCAAGGGTCCGCGCCGTCTTGCGCACGGACCGGGGATCGAAGTAGGCGCTCTCGAGGAACACGCGGGTGGTCGTCTCCCCCACTTCGCTGTCATTACCGCCCATAATCCCTGCGACTGCAACGGGTTCCGTCGCGTCAGCGATGATTAACATGTCCGGTGAGAGCTTGCGCACCTCTTCGTCGATGGTCTTGATGGTCTCCCCATCACGGGCGGTGCGCACAACGATGCGGTTCTCGCCGAGTTTGTCGTAGTCGAACGCGTGCAACGGGTGTCCGGTCTCCAGGAGCACGTAGTTGGTGATGTCGACGACATTGTTGATGGGCCGCACGCCGCCGGCGATGAGGCGCTGACAGAGCCAGAGCGGCGACGGACCGATGGTGACGTCGGTCAGGACGCGGCCAATGTACCGGGGGCACAACTCCGGGTCCTCGATGGTGACCGAAGACAGCTCAGAGGCTGGCTTGGCATCTTCCTGGCAGGCGATTGCCGGGATGGTCATGGAGAGGCCGAGAAGGGCGGCGAGTTCGCGCGCTACGCCGATCATGCTGGCCCAATCGCCGCGGTTCGGCGTCACTTCTATCTCGAAGATGGTGTCGTCCAGGCCGAGGTATTCGACCGCATCGGCGCCGACTGGGGCGTCCTCGGGGAGGATGAGAAGGCCCGAGTGGTCCTCGCCCATGGCGAGTTCCGTGGCCGAGCACATCATGCCTTGGGATGCGACGCCCCGCATCTTGCGTCCGGTGATCTTGAATCCGCCTGGCAAGGTCGCGCCGACGACGGCCGTGGGGACCTTGTCGCCGGGCTTCATATTCCTGGCGCCGCACACGATCTGGAGCGGGTCGCCCTCCCCCACGTCCGTCTTGCACACGACGAGCTTGTCGGCGTCGGGATGGGGATCGATGGACTGAATCTGCCCGATCTTGACGTTGGCGATCTCGGCGCCGGGTTGATC
>JAAEQP010001359.1 GCA_024231375.1 bacterium
ACCGAGTCCGCTCATGGTGGCCGGCGACGAGACCCAGGGCCATGGAGGCGACAATGGCCTCAACGCACCGCGCAGCCGCTTTCGACGAACGTAATCTTTTCATTACAAAACGACCCATGAGCTAAGTCCGGTCACGGAGGCGGGTTACGAAGGGAGCCCAACCCTCACACGCCACTGTTTCACTTGAAACACTTGACTTCTCGCACTGTTCGGGCTACTGTCTTTCCGTTGGATTCTCAATCAAATGGGTGGAAATCATGCGACCAACGAAACTCAGTTCTCAGGTGTTTCTCGAATTGCCGCCGGTTCTCTCACACTACGTAGACACCGAGCGGAACACGTGGTTTGAATCGGACCCGAGTAAAGGACGATTAACGCTCCTGGATCGTCCCGGGGTCTTCGTCGAGCTTGAGGCCATGGCGGTGGAGCGGCGGCAGCTGCTCAAGATTCTCGGCTTCGACCGAGCCCGTGCGCTTCGATTCCGGACCGGCTTTGAGCAAGGCCGCCGAGACGCTGTACGACACTACAACACATACGCGGAGAACGCACGCCTGGCACTTCAGGCGGGTCCGGTCTTCGAACAATTGCAGGGGCGCTACAGGGCAGAACAGGTCCATTTCGAGTTTGACCTGGAGGCACGCACCCTCCACCGCGAGGTGGTGATACAGAACTCGGCGGAAGCGCTGACCCATCGCATGGCGCATGACGGGGAGGAACAGACCGTGTGCTGGGCGACGGCCGGCTACCTCTCGGGACATATCAGCGAGATTGTCGGCAGGCGGGTGATCACTATGGAGCAGGACTGCATCGCCCGGGGCGACGAGGTGTGCCGGTTCGTGTCGCGGCTGGACGCAGAGTGGGGCGCCGAGGCGGACTGGTGCCGCGACGCGCTGCAGATGACACCCGTGGAAGTGGAGCTCCAGCAGAAGGATGAACGAGCAACGCAGGCCGCGAAGAACGCACGGCTCGCCCGGGGAGAACTGACGCGGCTGCACCGCCGCATGCGAAGCGATTTTCGCGTGGACGACCTCGTCGCGGAGGCGGAGTGCATGAGGCCCGTCATGCTGCGCGCCAAACAGATTGCGGGTTCGGAAGTACCGGTCCTGGTCACGGGCGAGCCGGGCACAGGTCGCGAGACCCTGGCGCGGGCGGTTCATCTTGAAGGGAAACGCAAGAACAATGGCTTTGAGGTCGTGGACTGCGTGGGCATGCCCGACAACCTCCTGGTTCAGGAATTGACCGGATTCGTGAAAGACGCGTTCCCGGGAGCGATGCGGGACCATGCCGGCGCGCTGGTCCGGGCGCACCGCGGCACGGTGTACTTCAACGAGGTCACGCGCCTGTCGCTCGAAGCGCAGGGAATCCTGCTGCGGGTCTTGGAAGAGTCGGTGGTGAATCCCAAGGGCGCGGAAAGCCCGGCAAAGACCGACGTGCGCGTCATCGCGGCCACCGAGTTCGACCCGGCGGAGAAAGTGGCGGCTGGCGAACTGCGCGAAGACCTCTTCTACGCGCTGGCGGTCGGCCGGCTTGACCTCCCCCCACTCCGCGACCGCGAACTCGACATCCATCGACTCACCGAATTCTTCCTCGACGAGTTTCGGGACCGCTACGACCGGAAGCAGGTCGTTCTGTCGGACGAAGTGAAACGGATCCTGCTGGACTGCGCCTGGCCCGGCAACATCCGGCAGTTGCGCAACGTCATCGAACACGCCGTCGTGTTGGGACAGGACCGTGAGCTGACGGTGGCCGACCTCCCCGAGGACATCCTCACCATGCGGGCGGCCCACGCCCCGCGTGAACTCACCGAAGACGTCATCCGCGCCGCCCTCCGCAAAACGCACAACAACCGCAGCCACGCCGCCGAGATGCTGGGGGTCGGTCGCACCACCCTCTGGCGTATGATGAAGAAGATGGGGATAGAGTAGGTGTGCGTTGACGCGCACCTGAGAAGACCTGCGTTTCTTCGGGCTTGGGTTTCGGGTTTCGGATTGGTAAGACCGACGCTCGAACCATCCTGACGCTACCGGTCCAGGCGGTGGGGTGGGCTTGAATCACCATGCACTTTCTGGTTAACTCACGGGCGAAGGGTGTCGAGGCCACGATACCTTGGCGGTGATGGGTCCGCGTGTGCCCAGCGGGAGTTGGCCGGCCATCGCCGGTGAAGGAAATCGTTGCCGAGCGAGGAGAACGCAAGGATGAAACCGTGTCCGATTACGACCTCGCGAGAGGAGCTTCGGGAGTTCTGCGAGAGGCACCACATTCACCGCTTGGCCCTGTTCGGCTCGGTACTGAGGGATGACTTCACGCCCCAGAGCGACATCGACGTGCTTGCTGA
>JAAEQP010001360.1 GCA_024231375.1 bacterium
TGGCGGCGAGTTTCTTCATCACCTCGAAGGTGATCTCGGGATGGCCCGCGGCGGCGCAGCCGTCCGCGACGCCCTGGTATTCCTCGCCCCAGGCTTTGGTGTCGAAGTACTTCTCGTTCCAGAGGGTGCCGGCCAGGTCATCGAACATGGCGATGGGCAAGCCGACCTCGTCGGCCATCTTCTGGACCATTCCGTTGGCGAGTTTCCAGGTCTCGGCAATCTGGTCGGCGAGCAGTTTGCCACGCCAGTAGCCCATCTCGTAGCGGGTGCCTTCGACCCGGACGAGCGTTATGGTGTCGGCGCCTTCACCGATAGTCTCGATGGTGCCCGAACCGCCCACGTCCTTGGGCGCGACAGGGGTTTCGGCGGGTGCCGACCCTTCATCCTTCACGGCCGGGGTTCCGGGGTCGGAAGGAGCAGCGGCCTCTTTCGGTCCGCACCCGGCGCCGGCAAGGCACATTCCAATGCCGACAGCGGCCACGACCATCCAGTTCATTAGTCCTCTACGCGTCATCGATATTCTCCCATTCGGGTCCCAACAGGGACAGTTCTCATGGTACATAATGCGTTGCAGCGTGCCACAATTCATGGCGGGCCCCGAGCCGGGGCCGCATTGCGGAGGGCCTACTCTCCGGCGGCATGACAACGGTATCATATGCGGCGGCGGTTGTACAGTTCGTTGGTCGAGGAACGGAATCGAAGGATAGGGGGAGGTGCCGGAGTGTCGCCCCCTGCGGGGGCTCACATTGATAGGAATCGGTGTCCACGGGCTCACGCCCGTGGCTACCCTCTGCCGTCCGCTGCGCGGACTTCAGGATAGGAATCCAGTGCCAAGCGACGTCGTACCATCTCAGTCGCGGTGTTAATCCGTAAGGTTGAGCCGGAACTTGGGCCCGAAATGGGTTCTGTCCTTGGCGTGGAACGTGAGGGCGACCTCTCCTGTCTTCCCTGCCGTATGCACTCCAAGGGACACGTCTTCCATCACGATGGACGCATGCCGTGCGACATCCTTAGGCAGGGGCGTTGCCGTGGTCTCCCCCGCTCGCGCTTCGAGGTAGATGCTGCCGGTATCGCCATTGGCGCCGGGCGCGAGCCACGCGGCCTCGGCCAGGTTGGTCACTGCGATTCGTGCTTGCACGGGTCCCGGTTTGACGCTGACGGAACCGCCGCTCGCAACCGTCTGCCATTCGCCCTTGGCGTTCAAGACCTCGACCTTGTCGAAGAATCCGTCGAGGTACTTGGGTGGATTCGTGCCGGTCCACGGCATGTTGCCCACGGCCAGCGCAGGACAGTTGGCCGAGTCGGACCCTGTAGCCTCGGTACGGAGGCCGGGTGTCCTACCCGCTTCGATGGCGGCCCAGAACTCGTCCTCCAACTCGTCGTAGACGCCGGTGAGTCCGATGCAATGGGTGTCGCGGTCGAATTCGAGCCACGTGTCGACGGGTTTCAGGCCGGGACCGTTCAAGAGCGCGTCGGCATTGTCGCGGATGACCTTGCTCACGGGCCGGTCGCTGCCGTCGGCATTGACGATGCCGTAGTCGCTGTGTTCGTTGACACGGTAGCCGCCGGGATACCACCAGAAGAAGATGCCGTCGATGCAACTACCGGTGAACATGCGGTAAAGGTGGGTGTAGTATTCGGCCTGGTAGTCGAGTTTCACCTGCGGCGCTTCGCCGCGCCCCGGCACCCACGCGCTCACACCGGCCTCCGCCCAGAACA
>JAAEQP010001361.1 GCA_024231375.1 bacterium
CTCAGCGAGACGTCGTATTCTCCCGCATGCAGGTCCGGCGTAAAGCGGGCGAACTCGTCGGCGGCGGCCCGGCTACCGTTGGTCAGGTAGAACCCGCCGTAGCCGCGGCGATCCTCGGGGCAGCGGCAGAACCGGTGTCCGACCCAGAAATGGGGCGTGGCGTAGAACCCCGGATCGGCGTCGTCGACCGTGATGTTGGCCCGGGGAGGCTTTCCCGAAACACGCAATTCGACCCGGAAATCCTGGGGGTCATCTGCCAAATCCATCCAGGACAGGTGCACCCACGCCGCATACTCGCCTGGCTTCAACCCGGTTGCATCGACGGAAACCTGAAGCTGCACATCGCGAGTCCCACGCCGAGACGTCACCTCAAGCCAGTCTCCTCGTGTCTCGTAGCCCGATTCCACAGCCGGTGCCCCAACATGCTTGTCTCCCACGAACCTTTTGAGCGAGATGCTCTTCGTGACCGTTGGGGCTCCTGTCGAGGGCTCAACGAACTGCACCGTGTGCGGGAGCGACCGGACCGGCTCACCGTAGACCTCCGTGGCGCCGTGGCACCAGGGGCGGAACGATGGCTCATCCGCCAGGAAGAGTCCGACAGCCCCACGCTGGCTAGTCCCCCTCGAGACCGTGATCCACTGGGTCGTTGAATCCCGATTCACCCCGTCATCGACAATCAAGCGCACGGGAAACACGCCCGAGCGAAAGAAGGCATGGGTCACCATCGGCCCACGTGCTACACCGAAATCACCGAGAAACCACGTGTACTCGAAGGATTTGCTGCCGAGGCCAGGTCGCGAGC
>JAAEQP010001362.1 GCA_024231375.1 bacterium
AGGGACAGACCCGTCTCGCTGCGCTCGCTGGGGTCAGTCCCGCTTCTTCGCTTCTGTTCTTGCGGATGCGAGACTTTCTCAACGGCTCCACTGTCCCCGTTCATCTGCCCGTCAATTTGGGACATATCGGTGAAGAGGAGGTGCCAATATGCGATACGGCTGGATGATTGGGCTGTTGGCGGGATGTCTGGTGATGCCGGTCTCGTGGAGCGATGACGCGGGTTGAGACAAACAGAGACAAACAGGGACAGCAACCATATATAGGGCAGTCTCGGTGACAGGCTGCCCCCCCACATGACTCCCACTGGCGCGGTCCAGGAATTCCGGCATCGACACCACTTTTCGCCATGCACAGGGCCACCTCATCCAAGCAAGCCGACAGCCCTTCTAGCCGGCCCGGTCGGGGTCCTTGATGACGTGCTCCGCCATATCCATTTCCATGCGGGACAACAGATAGGCCAGCGTCGACTCGGCGCCCTGGTTCTGGTTCACACGGTCTGGCGTGAGACCGTCGAAACAGCCGCCCGTCCGAGGATTGTACAGAGGCGTTCCCAGATCGTTGCGACCCAGGAACCATTCGAAGGCCCGTTGGGCCTCTTTGCGCCACTTTTTATCACCCGTCAACCGGTACGCCTCGAGGTAAGCGGACACGCTGGCATGAACTTCCACGGGCTGCTGGTCGAAGCGGGCCCGTTCGCTGTGGCGCGGGTAGAAGCCATGGCAGCCGATAGGCACGAAATGGTCGTTGCCCATGCGCTGCACATCCGCGAGCCATTCCAGACTCTCCAACCCGGCATCGACCATATCACTTCGGTCCATCCACTGTCCGCACATCATCAGGGCATGGGGCAACTTGGCGTTGCTGTATGCCAAGATGTCTTCAAACCACAGCCATTCGTCGCCCGGCGTCGACGCGTCGCGGCTGTCCTGATACATCTTGAGCAGTCGCTCGGCGAGCTTCTCGCGGATGTCGCCAGCGGCGCGATGGCCATAGAACCGGCGCAAGAACTCCATGATGCCCAGCAACGTGAAGGCCCAGGCACGCGGCGCCGTGAAGTCCACCACCGCCGGCAGGGCATCGTCGAACAGCCGGCCCGCCAAGCCGCGAAGCCCCTCGTCCTGCGAACGTCCTGCCATGGTGCCAAGCGCCCAGAGGGCTCGTCCGTGGCTGTCCTGGGATCCGATATCCTCCAACCACGCCCGCTGGTAGGACATGAAATTGCGGAACCGGCGATTGTTCGGGCAGAAGGCGTGGAACAGGAAGGCCAAGTACTTGGCGGCCAGCCGCCGAGCCTGCGAGGCGATGGGGTCGCCGAGGTCCTCTAGATACACCGTGAGCAAGAGGGATCGCGCGTTGTCGTCGGTCGTGTAGCCCTCTTCATAGTTGGGCACGCTGAACGTGGCATGTTGCAGCATGGCCGAGTCGTCGGTCATGCGTTCGAGATGGTCCAGCTTCAGGGGCGGCAGCTCGGCAGGTCGTTGGTCGGCTGTGCGCAGGGCGGTCGCCGGCCGGGCCTTCTTGAACCGTTCTTCGCGCGCCCGCTCAAAGGACTCCATGTAGCGCTTGGCGACTTCCGACCAGATCATGTCACGCCCAAAGGCATAGCCCCGTTTGCGCATGGCATGCCGCTCGGTCTCGTTGTCGAGCAGGCGGCAGACCTGCTTGGCGATGGCGCCAGGATCTTTGAAGGGCACGAGGATACCGCGGTCCTCCGCCAGCAGTTCCTCCGCGTACCAATAGGGCGTCGAGACGACCGCTTTGCCCGCACCGAGGGAATAGGCCAAGGTGCCCGATGTGATTTGGGCGGGGTTCAGATAGGGTGTCACATAGACGTCGGCCGCGCCGATAAATTCGACCAGTTCCTCAAGGCTCACGAACCGGTTGTGGAAGATGACGTGTTGCTGGACCCCTTTGGCCTCCACCAAACGCTGGAGACTGAGCCGGTACGACTCGCCCTGTTCGCGCTTCAGATGCGGATGCGTCGCGCCCAGACAGATGTACATCACATCCGGATGCTTCTTGACAATCTCCGGCAGTGCTTCGATGACGTTCTCAATGCCCTTGTTCGGCGACAGAAGCCCGAACGTCAGTATCAGCAGTTTGCCCTCGACTCCGAACTTGTCTTTGTAGTAGTTCGGATCAACGAACGGCACGTCCGGGATGCCGTGGTGAATCAGATCGATCTTCTCGGACGGTACCTTGTAGATGTCCTTCAGATAGTCGCGGCCCCGCTTGCTCATCACGATCATGCGGTCGGACAGCGTCGCCAGTTCGTCCATCACCTTCTTCTGCACCGGTTGCGGGTCGCGCAAGACCGTATGGAGCGTGGTGACAACCGGCATCCGGAGGTCGCGAAGGAGTGCGAGGATATGGCTGCCCGCGGGTCCGCCGAAAATGCCGTACTCGTGCTGGAGACACACCACGTCGACGTTGTTGATGTTCAGAAAATCGGCCGCGCGTATGTAGGCCGCCAGTTCCCGGTCCGGCACCTCGAATTTCACGCGGGGCGGGTAGTCGTAACCCTCGGCCGAGTCGTTCATGGGAATGGCGAAGACGTTGGCCTCCTTGTAGGCCCGGGCCACCGCCTCGCAGACGTCCGTCGTGAATGTGGCGATACCACACTGACGCGGGAGGTAGTTGCCAATGAAGGCGATGCCATCAACGCTCAAATCCATAAAACCTCCTCCGGATTGGCCGTATTTTCAGGGTGCGCTCCCATGCGTGACACGGCGAACATCCCTTAAACCGTACAATTGACCATATCCGCTAGACTGTCTGGTGTCAAGCGCAAGCCGGTATCCGCATGAACCCCTTCTGCCGCCTTGACGTTGACAGGGACGCGTTCAGCGAGTACAACATGGGCCGCACGTAGGCAGGCGACGCTATTCGAATGGGGGTTCCGAAATGAAAGCAAGACGGACAGTTCTGGCGGCGATGTTGGTGGCCGTATCTTTGGGAAACGCTGTAGGAGAAGGTCCTTTGGCCAAGACCGATAAGACGCTGGTGGCTTGGGCCACCCTCGACAACACGACGCAGCGTGGCGGCAGTGTGCTGACTATCCAGAGTGGCACTACCTTCGACGCCATCGTCTTCGGCGAACGAAAGACCGGCGCCTGGATGGCCGGAAGCAATGGCTTCACCCGCACGGAGAAGACGCAGGACGGCTCCCCTGCGGAGACAGCGGACAGCAACACGCAGGTCCAGATGGCCATCGTCTACGAGGGTAAGGAGATTCGCATCTACCGCAACGGCGATCTCTACGCCTCCTACGAGGCGGCGAACATCGATCTCCTGACCGCGAAAGACGCCATGGCCGTGTTCGGTTTGCGCCATGTCGGCGCGGGCCCTGGACAACGCATCTCCGGTTCCATCGAGGACGCACGCATCTATGCCAGGGCGCTGACACCCGATGAGATCAACGCCCTCGTCCCCAACAAGGAGTCAGACATCCCCGCCTACGCGTGGTGGGACTTCGAAGGCACGGCCGCTGAGAAGACCGGTCGATTCCCACACAGTCTTCTGGAAGGCGGGGCAAAGGTAGAGGGGGGCAGACTCGTGCTCGACAATGATTCCGTTCTGGCCGCCACGCAAACTAGGGACGCTGTCAAGAAGGCCGATGTGACATTCGTCCCTCACACACCCGCCATGCCGGAGGACGTCCCCGACACCTGGCTCACCTACCACCAGGCCCATCCGGGACCCGACACGGCCATCCCGGCCGACCCGAACTGCGCCATTCATTACAAGGGCCGCTACCACTTGCATTACATCTACAACAACAAAGGACCCGCCTTTGCGCATCTGTCGAGCACCGATATGGTCCATTGGACGTGGCACCCCACTGTGCTCGCGCCCGCCCAGGTCGGGCACGGCATGTTCAGCGGCACGGCCTTTCTCACCAAGGAGGGCATCCCCGCCATCATTTACCACGGCCAAGGATCCGACCGAAACCAGATCGCCTTTGCGCTGGATGACGACCTCGACGAGTGGTCCAAGACGGTTGTGATTGAGCCCCGGACCGCCTCGGGCGAAGCACCGGACATGCGTCATTGGGACCCCGACTGCTGGCTCGCGGGAGACACGTACTACGCCATCGCCGGGGGACAGAACCCGAAGCTCATGCGATCCGATGACCTCAAGACATGGACCTATCTCGGCGATCTGTATCACCCCGATTTCCCAAACGACCTGGGCGTAGCAAAGGATGAAGACACATCCTGCGCCAACATGTTCAAGATCGGCGACAAGTGGATGCTGCTGTGCATCAGTCACGGCTTGGGCGCCCGCTACTACCTCGGTGACTTCAAAGATGAACAGTATCTCCCCGACCACCATGTCATGCTCAACTGGGCGGGATGGGACTGCTTCGCGCCCGAATCGCTCCTCACGCCCGACGGCCGCCGGGTCATGTGGGCTTGGTGTACTCCCTGGGTCAACGACATGCAACGCGTCAAGAGGTCAAAGGACTTCCCCGCGCTGATGGACTGGAAGATCCAGCCGGGCATCCAATCCCTCCCCCGTGAACTCAGCCTGCCTGAGGACGGCGTCTTGCGCATCAAACCCTTGCGCGAGTTGGAACAACTGCGCACCAACCCAAAGCAAGAGGAGAGTATCGCCGTCGAGAGCGATACGGCTTACGTGCTCCAGGAGATCGCCGGCGATACGATAGAGCTTGAGGTCACCTTCGCCGCGTCCAAGGCCAAGGAATTCGGGGTCAACATCCTGTGCGGCCAGGACGGAAAGGGGGGCTTCACCATAGCGTCGGGCGCCAAGGCCAAGACGTTGACCGTCGGCTACGCCAACCCACCCTTCGAACTCAAGGACGGAGAGGACCTCACCCTACGTGTCTTCATCGACAAGAGCATGATCGAGGTGTTCGCCAACGACCGGCAGGCTGCTGTCGCGTGGCATGAGTACGATCCCAAGGACCTTCACGTCAGCCTGTTCTGCAACGGAGGGACCGTCACGGTCAAACAAGTCAGAGCCTGGAAGATGAAGTCAGTCTACTCGGGCAGGT
This sequence comes from bacterium, assembly GCA_024231375.1. The sequence continues at coordinate 5,019 of JAAEQP010001362.1, forward strand.
GATTCTGAGCGGCTCGCCCTACTTCTTCCCGCGCAGATCGATGACGCGCTTGGCCTTGCCGGGCGTTCGTTCGATGCTCTGCGGTTCGACGAGTTCGAGTTGCACGCGGATGCCGGTGACGATCTGGATTTCCCGGTCGATGCGGTCGCGCAGGGCCTGCATCTCGGTCATCCGGTCGGAGAACACTTCGGGCCGCATCTCGACACGCACAGTGATGACATCCAGCGCAGCGGGGCGTTCCACCACGATTTGGTAGTGAGGCGCCACGCCTTCGACACGCAACAGCGCTTCCTCGATCTGTGAGGGGAACAGGTTGACGCCCCGAACGATAAGCATGTCGTCCGTCCGGCCGACGACGCGGCTCATGCGGGTGGTCGTGCGTCCGCAGTCGCAAGGGCAGGGGTCAAGCGACGCGATGTCGCGCGTGCGGTAGCGGATGATGGGCATGGCTTGCTTCGTGACTGCTGTGAACACCAACTCGCCGTAGGCGTAGTCATCGACGGGCTCGAGGGTCTCGGGGTCGAGGCACTCGACGATGAAGTGGTCTTCCTGGATGTGCATGCCGCACCGCGCGGCGCACTCGCCGCTCACGCCGGGGCCGATGATCTCACTAAGGCCATAATTGTTGAAGGCATGGATGCCAAGTTCCTGTTCGATCTGGACACGCATGTCTTCGGTCCACGGCTCGCCCCCGAAATGGGCGAACTCGATGGGCAATTCCCGTGGGTCGAGGCCCTGTTCGCGGGCCACTTCGGCGATCTGGAGCGCGTAACTCGGTGTGCTCACCAGAACCTGCGCCTCCAGATCCTGCATCAGCATGATCTGGCGCGGTGTGTTGCCGCTGGCGGCAGGTACGACCATCGCTCCCACGCGCTCAACGCCGTAGTGAAGGCCGAATCCGCCGGTGAACAACCCGTATCCAAACGCGATGTGGACCGTGTGCTCTTTACGAAGCCCGCCGCTGGTGAGAAACCGCGCGCACAGGTCGGCCCACAGAGCAAGGTCTTCGCGGGTATAGGCCACAAACGTTGGGCGTCCCGTAGTACCCGAGGAGCCATGCACACGGACCACTTCCTCCCTCGGCACCGCAAGGAACCCCAAGGGATAATGCTCGCGCAGGTCGGCCTTGGTCGTGAAGGGCAGCCGCCGAAGATCATCGAGCGAGTTGATGGACTCGGGTGTGACGGCCGCGCGCTCAAGAGCGTCTTTGTAGAAGGGCACGTCCATGGCCCGTCCGACGCAGGACTTCAGCCGTTCGACCTGCAAGGCCTCGAGTTGCTCCCGAGGCATGGTTTCCGCGTCGTCCCAAATGCGATTGTCGATACTGAACTTCGGTCCCATCACACACACTCGATTCGTTGTCGGCGGGGACGCCGCGGCCGAGGATCCCGGTCGCGCGTCCTGTCCGGCAGTTCATGGAGATGCGGCCGCGGACGCGGCCGCATCGGCATTGGTCTACTGATTGTCAGGAAGGTCGAACAGTTCGACGCTCTGCACGACATTGACATTCTTGGCTTGGAGGGCTTCGACGGCTTTGTCGGGATCCTCAAACCGGAAGATCATGATGGCGCGGTCGCCGCGGCGCCATGTGAAGGCGTACATGTACTCGATGTTGATGTCGCACACTTCGATGGTCTCGAGAAGCGTGGCCAGGCCGCCGGGCTGGTCCGGCACTTCAACGGCCACCACTTCGGTGACTTTGACAACACAGCCGGCCTTCTTCAGTACGTCGCAGGCCTTCTCCCAATCGCGGACGACGAGCCGCAGGATTCCGAACTGCTGCGTGTCGGCGAGGGACAGGGTCATGATGTTGATGCCTGCCTCCGCAAGGACTTTGCACGGCACCTTCAGATGGGCAGGTTTGTTCTCGAGGAATAGCGAAAGTTGACTGATCTTCATGACTTTCCCCTTCTCCGTAAGGCGTCCGAACGCTCACGTCCGGACCGCCAAGTTCTTCGTCCGCTATATTTCCCGGTTGTCGATGACGCGCTTGGCTTTGCCCACGCTACGTTCGATGGTGTGGGGCTCGACCAGGCGCAGGGCCACGCGGATACCGATGGTATGCTCGATGGCCTGGGCCAGCTTGCCCTTCAGATCTTCGAGAGCACCGACCGTGTCGCTGAACAGTTCCTGAGTGACCTCGACTTCCACGGCAATCTGGTCGAGGTTGCCTTCGCGCGTCAACACGATCTGGTAGTGGGGCAGCGTGCCTTCCACTTCCAAGAGCGCGCATTCGATCTGCGACGGGAACACGTTGACGCCGCGAATGATGAACATGTCGTCGCTACGGCGTCCGATCCGATGGATCCTGCGCACCGTCCGGCCGCATTCGCACGGCTCGACGATGACGCTGGTGATGTCGCGTGTGCGGTACCGAATCACCGGCATGGCGCGTTTGCTCAGCGTCGTGATGACCAGTTCGCCTTCCTCGCCGTCCGGCACGGGTTGGCACGTGTCGGTGTCGATGATCTCGGGGTAGAAATGATCCTCAAAAATGTGGAGGCCGCACTGGGCCGAGCATTCGCTGGCCACGCCCGGCCCGATGATCTCGGAGAGACCGTAGATGTCGAAGGCCTTGATGCCGCCGAGGGTCTCGGCGTGCCTGCGCATACCTTCGCTCCAGGGCTCGGCACCGAAAATACCCGCCCGAATGGGAAGCTCGCGGATGTCGACCCCCAGTTCCAGCGCCCGTTCCACGAGGAAGCAGAAGTAACTCGGGGTGCAGCAGATGGCGCTGACGCCGAAGTCTTTCATGACCATGATTTGACGGTCCGTGTTACCACCCGAAATCGGGATCACCGTCGCCCCGAGCGCCTCCGCGCCGTAATGGGCGCCGAGGCCGCCGGTGAACAGACCGTATCCGTACGCGTTCTGGATGATGTCGCCCTTGTGCAGGCCGCAGGCCGCGAAGGTGCGGACCATCACGCTGCTCCATACGTCGACATCTTCCTGGGTGTACGCGACCACGGTGGGCTTGCCGGTGGTGCCGCTGGAGGCGTGCAAACGGACCACGTCCTGCATGGGGCTGGCGAACATCCCGAAGGGGTAGCTGTCGCGCAGATCGGTCTTCACCGTGAACGGGAGATTGGTGATGTCGTCCAGGGTCTTGATGTCGTCGACCGTAACGTCCAGGTCGGCCATGCGGTCCTGGTACAGCTTCACGTTGCCGCAGGCATGGGTTAGCATGCTCTTGAGCCTGCTGAACTGCACGTCCCGCAGTTGCTCGATGGGCAGGTAATCCATGGCGCTGACGGGATTGAACGGCCCGCTTGCGGTCGATCCTGCTTCGTTCATTGCTTCGTCCCCCTTCGTTCGCCGGTTGGTCCCACCTACTGGCCCCGGGACTGCTCAGCCGCCTTGGCCTCCTGAAACACCGCGATATTCGTTTCGTGCGTCCCTGCGGGCAGGTTCGCGCGAATGGCCTCGAACCAGATGGCATCATCAATATCGAGATGCGCGCTCAACGTACCAAGCATGGCCACATTGAGCGTGCGCTGTCGCTTCATGTCGTCGAGGGTGTCTTCGTCGTACATCTCCGTGGCCGCGAACAGCCGGCCGTCGGGATTCATCCGTCCGCGGGTGACCTCAATCTCGCTGGCTTCGAGCACCACGAGAAAATCGGCCCGGGCCGGCGGCACCATGGGACTGAACACTTCCGGACCGAACCGGACGTCGCTCGTCACCGATCCGCCGCGCTGGCTCATTCCATGGACTTCGCTCTTCTTCACATCGTGTCCCGCACGAAAGACCGTGTCGGATAGGATCTCGGACGCTTTGACGACGCCCTGTCCGCCCAGCCCCGCGATGACAACGTTTACTACCGAATTCTCAGGCATTACATTTACTCTCTGCGGTTTCGGCCGCTAGCTTGCGCGCTTTCGCGCTCTTGCGGGCCACCATGATAGCACAAGGACTCCGGGTGATGATGACGGTCAACTCGTCCTTTTCGAGGCTCGATTCGACCAACTTCTGCACGCCCCGGGCACCCTTGGTCGGGTCGATTACGTGGACATTCTGAATCCCCAGCGACTTGCAGAGATCCTCGTAGACCACCTGACCGGTCGGTTCATTGTTCAGCTTTTCGCCGGTGCCGGGGTGTTCCTGGGCGCCGGTCATGGCCGTGGTGCCATTGTCGAGAATCATGACCACGTGGCCCGTTTTCGGCGGGTTGTAGACCATCTCCACGAGGCCCGTGATGCCGCTGTGGACAAAGGTGCTGTCGCCGATGACGCTCACCACGCGCCGGGCCTTGTCGTCGGGCAACACGTGCCGCAGGCCGAGGCCCACGCCGATACTGGCCCCCATGCATACACACGTGTCCATCGCCTCGAACGGCGGCAACACGCCGAGTGTGTAACAGCCGATGTCGCCCGAGACAATGCACCCCAGCTTGCCAAGGGCTCGGAATACGGGCCGGTGTGCGCAGCCCGCGCACAATTCCGGCGGCTTGCCGCGCGGGGGCGTGGCCTCCGGCGAGTCATCCTTGGCAAGGATGCGTTGCACTCGGTCCACGTTGAGTTCGCCGAACCGGAAGGGATTCTTCTTGCTTTCAACCGGGACACCGGCGGCGCGCATAGCGTCGGCCATATAGGCCTCGCCTTCCTCGATAACCACGCACCGGTCCACGGACTCGGCAAAGGCCTTCATCGTGTCCAACGGCAGCGGATTGCTGAGACCAATCTTCAGACACGTCGCCTCAGGGGTCGCTTCGCGGGCGTGGACGTACGATACGCCCGCCGCGATGATGCCTAGAGAACTGTCGCCGTCGATACGGTGTGTAAACGCGCCTTCCTCGTTCCACGCGGCGACTTCGTCGAGTTTGGCGCGCAGACGACGGTGGGCCGGACGCGCGTAAGCCGGAATCATGACGCGGGCCGGCAAGTCCCGCTCAAACGTGGGTTCGCCGGGGCCGGGGAAGTCGGTGCGCGGCTGGACCACTGTCTTGGAATGGCATACGCGCGTGGTCATGCGGACCATGACGGGCATCCGCCACCGTTCCGACAACTCGATGGCCGCCAGGGTGTAATCGTAGGCTTCCTGCGAATCGGCAGGTTCAAACATGGGGACGCCGGCCATACGGGCGTAGAACCGGTTGTCCTGTTCGTTCTGGCTCGAATGCATGCCCGGGTCGTCAGCCGAAATCAGGACCAGCCCGCCCGATAGATCGGTGTGGGTCGCCGTGAACAGGGGGTCGGAGGCCACGTTGACGCCCACGTGCTTCATGGTGACGAGCACGCGTCCGCCGCCGAAGGCCGCGCCGAGGCCGACTTCCATCGCGACTTTTTCGTTGGGCGACCACTGGGCCGGGCCGCCGATCTCCGAGAAGGTCTCGAGGATTTCGGTGGACGGCGTACCGGGGTATCCCACGCCCACGGCCACGCCTGCGTGCAGGGCGGCCCATGCCACGGCCTCGTTTCCAAACCACAAGTGTCGTTGCGAAGTTTCCATGCTGTTCCTCTTTGTCAAAGCTCGCGCGCCGATTGACCGCTGAGGGCAGCCGTCGAACGAGACGCGCCGGGTGTTCCAACCCGCCGGATTTCACCGGGCGTGGAGTGTTGGCGCAGCGGATACGGAAGCTTCGCGAGCGCCGAATGCACCTAAGCCCAAGCCGACAGGTCGAGCAGGCAGATAGCGTAGCAACCGGGGGGCAACGAGGTCAAATCGTGTGGAAGCCGGAAGAAACCGGCCGTCACCGATGACATAGCGGGGGTACGTTCGATCCCGGCTCCTATTTGCGCGTATAATGACCTCAGAAGGATAGGGTGCTCTCCTATGCACCACGCGGACACGGATACCATGCAGAAACCTGACAACCAACAACTCCCGATTGCACGCATCGGCGGCCCCCGGCGATCGGCCCTCCGGCTCCGAGGGGCGGTGCTCGAACTCACCGAATCCGGCTGGACCGGCGACTCCACGTCCCTCATCCCCGTCGAATGGCTGACCGTGACACGGCAGGAAAGCAACCGGAACCGGCTCGCGAGCCGGGCGATTGTGGCCGTTGCGGCAGTGGTGATGACCGTGTCCATACCCGCCCTCGTCCTCGCCCTGTCCGGCGCCGATCTCGTGCCGCTTTCTCTGTGGTCGGTGGTGGCCGCTTTGGCCCTGTCCGCTGGGGTCGCATCCGTCGTCATGACCCTGAGGAAGACCCATTCGACCGTTGTTATCTATGTCGAGGCCGAACCCGAACCGTGGCGCATCGAATTCTGGCATGCGGCTGGCGGCGCCCCAGCCCTCGAGACCCTGATATCCAAGCTGGAGGCCGTGCAGAAGGAAACGGAACGCGACGAAACGCCGCCGCCTCTCCAGACCACCTACAGTACCTACCGAATCCATCCGGTCCGCGTCGTGCTCATGCGTACCATTGGCATCACCTTGATCATCACCGGACCCGTCATCGCCATCGCCTGGTACTTCCACCAACCCTTGGTGCTCCTCGTCGTGTTGGCCCCGGCCCTTTTCTACTTTGGGCGCTTGGGTCTGTCGACCCTCTTCTGGCGCCGCGCACCCTTCGTGTACCGCGAAGCCGTCCGCCGCTTCGAGTCCGGGAAATACGACGAAGCCCACCGGCTGATCTCCAAAGTGCTGGACGACTTCCCCGATGCCTTGCCTGCCCACCTTCTATCCGTGCAGATCGACCTCCGCCGAGGCCAGTTCGACCGCGCCATGCGCGGTTGTCACGATGTGTCGCGGCTGGACGACGATGCGGGACAGGAATTGCTCGAGGAAGTGTGGGCCGTCAAGCGCCTCAGAGACCGCATGGATGTGGAGTTGTGATGGGGCGTATCCAACGAATCGGATCGTGGGCGACAATCCCAGCCTAGGGGCGCGGCCAGAAAGTAGGCAAGCGTCCTAAGTACGTTTCTTTCGCCTCTGCAAGTCTTGTGTCTCTGGTTGAACTTGGGGCCGCGCCTTATAGAAGCCGGCCTTTCAGGCCGGACTTCTAGGGGGAGTCGGCGAGCGGCCTTCGTTTGCGCGCCATACCTGGCGTGTGCTACTCTCCGCAGGTTCTATTTCAACCCGTTTTCACTTGATTCGGAGGTTTTCGCCGTAATGTCCAATTTCTTGCGCAAACACCGTAAGCCTATCCTGATCGGCGCCGCGGCCCTCATCATCCCATCGTTCATTCTGTGGGGTGGAAAGACCAGCAGCAACAAGAAGGCTGCCAAAGAGCTGCAGGCCAGTCAGATCGTGGCCCAGGTGGGCAACACCCCCATCGCCGTGCCGGAACTGCACCAGGCTCTGAACCAGGAAATGCAGCGCCGAAGCCAGTACGGCGGACCGAAGCCTTCCCTGCAACAGATGCTGATGGACGGCACCGTCGAACGCGTGCTGATGGGGCTGGTGGACCGCGAACTGCTCGCCCAAGAGGCCGCCAAGCTCGGATACACCTTCGATCGGGAACTGCTTGTCGAGAAACTGAAGGACTACCAGGACTTCAAGGACGAGAACGGCAACTTCGACGCCGAAGGCTGGAACGCCTTTGTAGACGGCGACCGCGATTGGAACGGCATCTACGAAATGGTGAGCCGTCAGTTGCGCCAGGGCATGCTGGTGCAGGAGATCACGGCGTCGGCGCGCGTTTCGGAGCGTGATATCCGGGAGCAGTTCGAGAAAGACCGGACCAAGGTCAAGGTCAAGTACGTGGCGCTGAAGCCCCCGGTCGAGCCGACCGAAGAAGAGATCAAAGCCCACTACGACGAAGATCCCTCCGTTTACGACAATCCCGAACAGCGCCGGGCCCAGTTCGTGGCCGTGTCGCTTGAGCCGCCGCGCCCGGCCCTGCTCGACGAAGTCTTGCAGAAGGCACGCGCAGGCGAGGACTTCGCGGAACTGGCCAAAGCCCATTCGCAGGGCCCCAACGAGGACGAAGGCGGCGACCTGGGGTGGATGACGGAAGCCCTCACCACACCGGCCCATCAGAAGCCTCTGTTTGCCCTGAAAGCGGGTGACGTGAGCGACGTAGTTGAAGGCCCCCTGGGCTTCTACATCTACAAGGTGGAAGAAGAACGAGAGAGTGCGGTGGCCGGTCAGCGAGACGTCAAAGCGCGCCAGATCGTGCTTCGCGGCATCCTGGACCCGGACGTGCGCGCTCAACGCGAGGCCAAGGCGGAAGAAATTGCCGCAGCCGTAAAGGAAAGCGGTGACTTGGCTTCGATCGGACTGGGCGTGCAGACGACCGGGCTTTTCACGCCCACCACCACCGAGATCGAGAACATTCCGGCTGAAGACGCCGGCAGCTTCCGGATTGCTTTGTCGAAGGTGGCCGCCGACGGCGTGTCGGATGTGGTGAAGGGGCGCAAGAACCTGTACGTCGCGAGAGTGGTGGAAGTAGTCGCGCCCACGCCTCGTCCCCTCGAAGAAGTGCGGGACGACGTGAAGGAAGATACGATTCGGGCCATCGAACGGTCCGAGGACTACCGCACCAAGGTCGCCTCAATCGCCGACGAGATCTCGGAGAAGGCTGAGGCCATTGGTCAGATTCCGGCCATGTTCCCGGACATCAAGGCCGAAGTGAAAGAGATTCCGCCTTTCTCGTCCCGCGACTATGACTGGCAGTCGGGTCCTCCCTGGAATCCGCAGGCCGTGTTGCAGGAATTGGCAGACGTCGAACCCGGCGCTCTGGTTGGCCCCGTGCAAGACTTCATGGGCGACCAGTACTTCGTAGAGTTGATGGAACGCATCACGCCGGATGCCGAGACGCTTGACGAAGATTGGGACAAGGAAAAAGAGATGCTCATGCAACAGGCTGAGCAACGCGCCCAGATGGCGCGTCTGGACGATTACCTGCTTGACCTCCGCCAGCGGGGTCAGTGGACCATGAACCAGGATGTGCTCATGCGTGCGCTGGGCCTTGGCGGTCCCGAAGAGGATGTCGAAGAGGCCGGTGGCGAAGATCCGGCGGAAGGCGACGTGACGGATGCTGCCGATACGCCGGCCGATCCCGCCGCGGATGCCCCTGCCCCGGCCGATCCTGCCGACGGCGCTGAAGCCCCTGCCGAAGCCCCTGCAGACGACGCCCAGGAATAGCCGAGATACCGTACACGAACAACGCCGCCGGATTCCCAGAGTGGGGGAGTCCGGCGGCGATTTCTTTGTGCGTACGTTCTACTCCACCGCGATACGCAGGTTGTCGAGGTACATCACAGCATCCACATTGCCGTCTGCCACAAAACCTGCCCAGTCGGATCTGCGGAACCGGTCACTACCAACGTTGATGCTGTCGACCCGGATGGGGTCCTTACCCGGCACGGTCACCGTCAGCGAGTACGTACCCGTGCGTGCGCGTCCCAAGCCGCAGGCCACTTCGATGTGAACCCACTCACCATGAGGGAGCGTCGTCACGTCCTGGTCGTTGGCCCGCAACAGGCCGTCCCCGCCCACGTGAATGCTCGGGCCCACGTGGTAGGGGTGTCCCCCGTCGCGCCATTCATGGTAGATGATGGCCCCCGGTTCGACGCGCAAATCGAAACTCGCGCGGGCCATGCCTTGCCGGAACCGCGGCGTGTAGAACATGTGCGGGTTGAACGCTTGAGGCAACCCGGCCACATCCGTGATCTTCAGACACCGCGATCCCGTCGCAGCCACCTCGTCCGTCACGCGAATCGTGGCCTTGTCGGTCTCACCCGAAACGTGTGCCCCCGCGGGCGGATCGCCCACCTCCGTCGATTCGAAGTCGTCGACCACCGGCTCGGGATCCTGGACCGTTGGCAGCTCCGACGGCTCACGCGGGATGCGCTTCGGCGCGTCCGCCCATTGGGGATCGCCGTAGAGTCCGATGGCGGACGTGTCGATGGGATTGAATCCGAGCTGCTTCACCGCGGGTGAGTCGGGGCTCAAACGGAAATCGCAGGCTTCTGCATTGGCGAACAAGGGGTTCGCGATAATGGAATGCTGGTCCTGGCCGGTTGCCTGCCATTCCTCCAAGCTTCGTCCTTTGAAATCGACCTC
>JAAEQP010001363.1 GCA_024231375.1 bacterium
CGGGCGCCAACAAGTTCTACAACCACGGATACACGTGCACCCCCGATCGCGATATCGCGCCTTCGAGGCGGTTCTTTGCCGAGATGCTCATCAGTCACTCGAATGTGTGGTGGCCGCACTACCGGCATCTCAGCGACTACGTGGCGCGGTCTTCCTATCTCCTCCGACAAGGGAGCTTCGTAGCCGACGTCGCCGTCTACTCTCCTCTCGCGAGCCAGTGGACCCACGACGTGCGCAATGCGCGCCGCTGGACCCGCGATTTCGATTGGGGCGGATTGGGCCGAATGCTGCTCGCAAACGGCTACGATTTTGACCTGATGAACGATGACGTTCTTCAGAACCACGCCTCGCTGGATGATGGCGTCATTCGCGTCCGCGACCTCACCTATCGTGTGCTCTTGCTGCCGAACATTGAAGCCTTGCCGTTGGAGACACTGGAGCGAATCAAGGAGTTCGTTCAAGACGGCGGGGTGGCCATTGCCCTTGAGCGTGCGCCACGGTGTTCAACTGGATTCCACGACCACGCGGCGAAAGACGAAGCCGTGCGCGTCTTGAGCGAGGCGATGTTCGGCACGCCCGTCTGGCGCCACAACCCGACCGCGCCACGCGACTACGGCAAAGGCAAGACCTACCACATCCGCCACGTATTGGACGACTCCGATGTGCTCGAGAACGCCGCGAGCGCCCTGCACCCTTTCCTCAACACACTGCGCGCACATGTGCCCCCCGACTTCGGCATCGACTTCGTGGGCGAAAACCTGCGCGAGAATGACGGCCTCGCCTATCTCCACCGGCGCACGCAAGACCTGGACATCTACTTCGTGACCAACATCCAGGACCGCGCCATCGACATGAGCGTGGCGTTCCGCATCGAGCGAGGCACACCGTCGGAGTGGAACCCCTACGACGGTGGCGTCAACTCCCTGTGGGAATACCAGCGGAAGGACGGCGCGACCTGGGTCCCCCTCCGTCTTGCCCCGCACGAGTCCACCTTCATCGTATTCGAGACAGGCAGGAAGCGCCCCCACGTCGTCGCCAGCACGTTCCGAAAGGTGCTCGAGGTGGATGACACCGGCATCACGGCAACAGTCGCCCAGAACGGATCCCATCACGCACGTTCAGCGGACGGCGCCCATGCCCGCACCGACACCGAGGCGATTCCCGCGCCGTACACCGTGTCGGGTGAGTGGCGCCTCACCTTGAACGGGCGTGATTTCCCCTCCTTTGAAACAACGCTCACGCGCCTGGCTTCCTGGACTGAGGACCCACGCACCAAGCATTTCAGTGGCACGGGCGTCTACGAGATCGACTTCGAGCTTCCCGCTGCGTACTTCGTGGAGGGCCTTGAACTCGCGTTGGATCTGAGCGTTGTCGGCGCGATCGCCGAAGTCGAGTTGAACGACAAGCCCATTGGAACGAGGTGGATGCGAGGACAACTGATCGAACTGGAAGGCGCCGCCCGGCCTGGCGCGAACCCC
>JAAEQP010001364.1 GCA_024231375.1 bacterium
CAACGCGGGAGAGTGTTTCTCAGGATTGAGAAGGTGTCAAGAAGAAATTCGCAGATGTGAGAATTTGTCTGCGGGTGGGTTGACGTACTATTCTGCGTCAATGCGCTGGAACCACGAATCAACCGCCTGTGCGATGCCCTGGACGCCGGCCACGGCGATGTATGCGCCGCTCGCACGCAGTAGTACGTCGGTGCTCGCGTCCATCTTGCCCAGTGTTGCGGTGGTTTCGGCCTGCATCGCGCCGACGATCTGAGAGTATTTCTGGAACGGTTGCCCGTGCAGCGCGGACCACAACTCGCGCGCCTCTTCGCGGGTGAATGTCACCCCACAGATTGAGTGGTTCTCCGGTAGCCAGTCGAATGTGTCCTGCGCCTCATCAGACGGTTGCTCCTGCATTCAGTCCCCCCTCCTCACGTGATATCTCCTGCCCGGTGTTCGTACCCACGAAATCGGATGGCGTGTCTATCGCCGCCGCCGGCTGAATCTGCCCCGGCGCCTGTGCCTGCTGATTCGCTGCCTCTAGTAATTGCTCATGTGCCAGGATGTGCGCGTCAAGTAGGCGCAGGCGGTCGGGGTCGAGATCGCTTCGTTCGTCGGACTGAACAAGGATGGCGAACTCATCTCGCCACGACTTGTGCTCCTGTATGTGAATCTGGTGGTTTTCGTCGGGCTGCGGCTGGTCCTCGATCCCCTCCATCAGCATCTTGGCAGACTCTTCACGCGCCACGCGCACCGAATCCCCTATGTCGGATGGTCCGAATATGTATGCCGTGTCCTCAAAGCCCATCATCTTCATGGCTTTCTGGCCTACCAGCTTCGCCCCGCCTGGCGTCATCAGCGGCAGGAATTGCTGGAAGTTCTGAGCGAGGAACGCCCCCATCTGCTGGCGGGATAGCGTGTTGGTGGCGAAATCGGTGACAACCGTGACCTTGATGCGGTACGGCCCCCACAACTGCGTCGGGTCCACCTCGGTGCCAAGGATCTTCAGCTTGCGCTTGGGGTCGCCCATCTGACGCCACAATTCCGCCTGAAGGAAGTACTGCCACGGAAAAAGCTGTTCCGCAAAGTAGTCCGTACCCTCAAGCGTGGGTTTCACGGCTTCATCGTGGACATTCTTGCTCTCGGTCGCGGACGCACGCGAGCCCAACCCCTCGCCGGATATCGGTTTCCGCGTGTTCGCAGTCTTGTCCATGATGTCCTCGATGCGGTCGTGCATCTGCATGGTAATCTGCGTTGTGTCGGGAATCTCCATTCGCTTGAGTTCGGCGCCGAACCCCAGCCGGATGACCTTGTTGCTGTTGGCCGTGAGATCCCGCGTGTACGTGGTCCCCTGGAGCGTCATGGGCGCACGGTTCCGCAGGTTCACGTTGTCGAATGACTGGTTCAGGTTGATATTCGCCTGCCAAAATAGGCACTTCAGGCTCGTGCCCAACCCCATGTGGATGCCGCCTTTGTCGTCGCGCTCGTGGTAGATCACCTTGTATGGGTGCAACCCGTGGAAGTACGGATTCTCAATTATGCGAACGGCTATCGCTTCGCCGTCAATGCGCCCCACGAACGTACACCAGAACAGCCGCGGCAGGGTGTTCTCCTCGTCCCACTTGCCGTCATCGTTGATGGGTAGCCAGTTCCACATGTCCCAGCGGTCGAACAATCCGTTCGGCTCGGATTCGTGCTGGTCTTCGCCCGAACTCTCCTGCCTGTCGGCCAAAACCTCCGATTCGCCCTCGTCAAGATACCCGTGCTTGCTCAGACGCGCCTTGCCCACGTTCATCAACTCGCCCTGTGCCTGCTGGCGATACAGCGTGGAGGGCGCATCCTGCGACCGCTCAATGAACGGCGAAAACTGCTGGTCCTCGATGGTGGTGTCCCAATAGACGTTGCGGATGTCCTTGACGCGCGTGGTGGGGCAATCCTTCACCACCGTCTTGACCTTCTTGAACGAGAACTTGTTGGGGTTGCCGTCCTCGTCGCGCCCCGTGGGTACGCGCTGCATCCGCTCCTCCACGATCCGCTCCCACTCAACCGCTACCACACTGTTGGCGTTCTTCTTCGTGCGCCAGTTCAGTTCCTTGATCTTCTCTTTGTGGCCGTCTCGCTCATACGTGTAGCGCGCGAGGAGGTTCTGATGGCGCACAATCGCCTCGCCCTGGTCGTGGTCGTATACGTCCGTGTCCTCCTCGACATCGTACCGCGCCGGCATGTCCTCGTCGGGGATCAGTACCGACACTTCCTGCGTGTGGACCGTTTTCACCCTGCGCTGAAAGCCGGAATCGGTCACGTTCGACACCGTCTTCATCTCGTCGCGCGAGTCGGGCCGCTTCTCACTCATGCGGTACATCCGGTCCCACTCAACCAGATCCCGCTCAAACTGCTCGCGCTGGGGTTGGTTGGAGAACTTGTCGAACAGGGACTTGCACCGCCGCCACGCCTTCTTGGCTATCTCGTCGTCGTCGGCCAGGTTGACAGGGGTTTCGATGTGCGCGGGCGTCTTGCCCGGTTTGGGCGCCGCCTTCTCGTCGGGCACGCTGTAGAGGTCCGCACGCCCGTCTGTCTGCGTGCCGTCGATGATCGTAACGCCTGCTTCTGGATCTGACTCTGACATGGGGCTATTCCTCAAGGATCGCCTGCACCACGTCCTCGTCCACGAAGTAGTCGAAGTAGCAGTAGGGCGACCGCGTTATGCCCCATGCATGATCGTTCGGGCAGAGAATGGTATCGCCCAGGCGCACGGGGTTGACTAGATGTCTGGTCACTGGTTTACGCTCGTTGTCCAGATACCGCCGCCTTATCCGCCGTTGCCCGACCGCGGGGCCAATCGCCAGCACTGAGCACGTGTTCGTGTCCTCGCGCGCCGCATCCGTCCGCACTATCAACCCGCCCTCGTACTCGTCCGGGTGCTCCAGCTTGCGCACGTACAGCCAATGCTCACGCAGCGTAAACGTCTCCGTGCGCCCTTCCTCGGTCACAACCCTGAACGTACTCGCGTCCACGGGCTCGATCACGGGCACGTAGTATCCCGTGCGTTCGGCAGGCGTATCCAGATTCGCGGGGAGTGTAGGCGTATGTGTGGTAGTCATGTCAAGCACCTTTTCTCATTTGTGAGAATTTGTTGATAGAATCCAATCCGTTGTTTCGCATTTGTGAGAATCTACTGCCCGAATCGCAGGCGCTCCATCCCGCCGCGGTGCATATTGCCTGTATCATTGGTCATCGGATAGTGCCATCACGCACAACACCCCGCACTCTATGTCTGGCTCGGATTCATATTTTCCCATATCCGGCGGTAGTTCATCTAAGAACACCCGCTCGCGCACGAGCCCCCGTGAGTCGCACTCCTCCCCATCCTTTGCGGGGCGGTATCGCTTGTTTATCGCCGCGTCTATGTCGCGCTCAACCCCCGCCATGCGGGTAAACACATCGGGCCAGTCGCGCCGAATCTTGTTCCAGTATCCAGCCCCTCCCTTAACACATCCGATGCAGTTGTTGTTGCGGTATCCCATCTTGTACATGGCGGGCAACTCAATGCCCACCTGCCGGATGAGTGCCAGACAATCTGCCTTGGTCATCATGTTGTCGATCAGCGGGAAACACGTCGCCACTTCGGGATTGTTGTCGCGGAATCTGTCGGCGCGGTCCTGCTCCTCTGACGTATAGCCGAACACCTGGACGTCCCGCGTCAGATCCTCAAACTCCTGCCGCAACCGCTTTTTCAATTCTGTCGTACAGCGCGCGCCCTTTACCCCCACAAGATACCGCTCTCGCGCAAACACATCCCACGTGTCGGCGTACTTGTCGGACTTCAGCACGCGCACGGGATGGTATAGCCACTCCTCGCAATCCCGCAGGAATCGCTTGTTGTCTGGGTGCTCGCTGCCGGGGTCGGTGTAAACCAGTTCAATTTCCCGTCGGTCACGCCATTCCTTCACCGTCAAGTATGCCGCCACGGCAGACGCCGCCCCGCATGAGAACCACACGACCATTCTCTTGGAGTCAGTCACGGGTAAGCCTCGTTGTCCGATTGGGCGTCATCACCATGACGCTGTTCTGCCGGGTGCCTATCAATAGCCTCTCGGCTAAGTCCATCGCCATCCCGTCAAGTGACGTTGCGTTTGTCGGGTAGCGGGGATAGTTTACGAGCCCGACACATGCACCCGTCTCCTCGCCGCCCGTGTAGATGAACTTTGTCGGCGTAACCGTGACGCACAGTCCCCGCTCCATGCAAAAAGAGCGGCACGTGTGCTCTATTACATCCAGGGGTCCGCTAAGGTAAATCCGCGCCCACCACGTGTCAACCGTATCGCTCATCTTGTCTCCTTACTTGCGCAGGCGGAAGAGTTTGTAGCCGTGGCGGGTGGGGGTCAAGGGTAGTAACTCTTTGCTATGAGAACCACGAATGACAGAAGGAGTGCGATCAAATATGCCACTGCCACGCACGCCTCCTCCGAATGCTTGCTCGCCCGTGCGGTACACGCAAAGGCCCACAAACCAGCCAGCAATATGCCCTCAAGCCACATACTCACCCCCCCAACCCGTAAGGCGTCCGCGGACGCTCAAACTCATCCTCGTCAAACACCCCACCATCGCGCTCACGTCCCCACTCCCCGCTGCGATCCGTCCGATAATCAAAGTCCGCCGTCTGCTGCTCCATCATCGCCCAGTATTTCACCCCGTCTATCGCGTGCTTCGCGCACTTAGGGTCCGGTCGCCCCTTGTACGCCGGCCTGCTCTCCGCGTCCGGGTGCTCGCGCAACCCATCGAACTCGTCCATCAACGGGCGCAGATCCGGCACATCGAACACGTACAGCCGCGGCGCACCCATCGCACCCGTCGCCACGTGCTTCTTGCCCTCGTCTATCCGCATCCAGTCGGCCAGGTGGTTGAACTGCATGGTGTTGGACGCACCACTCGCCTTCCCCAGCACCACACCGTAGCGCGAGTATATCTCCCCTGTCGGGTGCCCGTCCTTGGGTGCCTCCAGCGCACGCGAGTCGCAAATGCTGTAGAAGAAGTGTTCGCGCTTCTCCACCTCCACGAACGTGTCGAACGTCGTCCCCCGCGACTCGTCCCGCTGCGTCCCTATCTTCCGCCGCTCGTTCCCGCTCCTCTCGATCAGTGCCTTGGCGATGTCCGCGATGTGCGCGTTCCGCTCGTAATACCCGCGATACACGCACGCAAACGAGTACGGCGCCCACTCGTTATCAGCAGGCAGCAGGGCAATCCACTCAAACGCCGTCACGCCAGGATCTCCATGATCGCCCACCCGGAACAGCGTAGCATTCCTCGGCACATCCTCGTCCCCCCACAGCGGCGGGATCACGTGCATGAACCTGTCCCAATCGGGGAACAGCAGCCCGCCACCCACCTCCCAGCCGGGGAAATGCACAGCCAGCCCACGCCTCGTATCCTTCTCGCTCCGTTTCCGCCGTGGGTTGGCGTATCGGTCGAACGACTCTTTCTTCTTCGTCGGGTGGAACAGCGCATCAGGCGAACTCGGCACGTCCATGTGATACCGCCCCACCGTCTTGCCCCTGGCATCGCGCCCGTCGTACAACTGCAACTTCACGTCCCCGCCGGCACCCGTATCCGGTCTGCCCTCGGCCACGAACCCGCTCAAGGTGAACAGCACGGGCGTGTACGCACCCATGCTCATCGTCCCGTCCTCCCACGCGCGCAGCAGGTTCATCGGGATCTGCTCATCGGCGTGCAGCATCCCCGACTTGAAGTTCTCCCACACGTACTGGGCCTGCGTGTAGGTCATAAAGTCGAACCGCGTCCCCGATATCGCCGTCGTCATGTCCTTCGGTCGCCCATCCCCGAACGAAAGCACGTTCCTCTTCGCCGTCTCACCCGGCCTATCCCCCCAATCATGCGCGTATGTCCCCAACTCGGCGCGCGGCATCAACTCCCGGTACACCTCCCACAGCGCGTTCAGGTTCTTCGGCCCGTAACTGCCGATAACGACGCTCTTCGGTCCCGTCCACGGGCGGTATGTGATGCCGTTCTCTTTGAAGCAGGGCCATTCAGGGTCGCATTCCAGCGAGTCGAGCAGCACTTTCGCCGCCCCGATGAACGTTTTCCCCAGCTTGCGCGGCGCCACCATCATCACGAACTGGTTCGTCCAGTCGTTCACGAACCCGCGCCCGTCGTTCTCCCACTCTTTCGGGTACTCGCACGGGGGCAGGGTGATGCGCCCAGCCGCATACTTCTTCTCGCCCTTGTGCCAGGGAACGCCGTGGGGCAGCAATCGCGACAGGCGGTTGTCGCAGTACTCCGCGTACAGCCGCATCCGCTCCTCACGCGCACCCTTGCTCAAGCGCGCCATGTCCTCGTCGCTCCACTCCACCCACTCGCCGTAGCGCGTGTCCGTGTAGTCGAGCAGCATGGGCATCTTGTAGTTCATAGTTCAGCGAGGAGCGAGTCGCAGAAATTGCGCAATTCGGCACAATATCTGGGGTTAACATCTACCCCTGCGCGCACGAGTAGGTCCGGTACGTGTTCTCCGCGAACAGCATCGTTGGCTAGTTCACAGACGGCGATCATTGCCGACCGCAGCATTCCCCTTTCGCCCTCCCCCTCTATGCAAATATGAATGTCAGGATGCTCTATTTTCATCGTCCCACAACCCTCCCCACCGCCCATATCAACAACACCACCCCCGCGCAGCCCACGTACCACACCCAACCACAACCCGCCAGGATACACGCAAGCATCATCGCCCTTTCCTCCTCCTCCTACGCGCCTGCCTCTTCGCATCCTCGCAATCACGCACGCACTCGTCCACAAATCCCAGCATCCGCTCTCGCGTCTCCGCAACCGAACGCTCGTGTTCAGGGTTGCGCTGGCGCTCGTACATCGGGCCGCTCTTGCGCATGCGCCTACGCCTGAACATGGACGCGAGCGAGGTCATTTGGTGGCACCCACCGCCATCCCACTCTTGCCTCCCGTCAGCATCCATTCCGCCTGCGCCAAGATGTTCGTCAGCGGCACGCCCGTATCGCCCCCGTTGCGCATTACCAGAAACACGCCCGCCTTCACTCCTTCGCGATAACCCCTCACCATGCCCTCGCGCTTCGCTGCCGTCACCACCTCGGCCACGCGCTCTGCCTCACCGGGATCGTACTCGCACCACGCGCACAGGGCGACCACCGTAACGAGCAACCAAAATACCAACCACTTCGTACTCATATCTTGTCCGCCCCGTAGCGCGCCTGGTCGGGCTTCGTCAGAAGGTGCTCGTAGTCACCACGCGGCGACAGTGCGTTGTCAGGCGTGGCGTGCGGTCCAATCTTGTGCTCGCACAACCAGCGGTTGGCTGCGTCAATGACCACGGAAAGGTTAATGAATGCGCTTGGAATGCTGTCTTTACACGAGTCGCGCCAACGCTTGACGCCCGTATTCCACTCGCGCACCGCCCCCTCCACCAGTTCGCACGCCTCCCCGAACGGTGTCTTCGCGCCCATCATGCGACACGTGCGCTCTTTCGCCATCTCCATGTCGCGTTCTGCTAGGGGGTGCGGCTTCTCCAACGCATCCGCCATTGCGTCCAGATCGGCGTTGATCTCCGCATTCCTCTGCGCCGTCGCCCTCGCCAAGTCACCCGGGGGCATGTACGGAAAGCGGGGTTGAAGCGCATCCACCAACCCACCCGCCGCCTCAACCCAACCCGCAGCCGCATCCACACGCAAACGCGCCACCTCCTGCGGGCGCCCAGTCGCTATCTCGTCCGCACTCGCGTTCCTCAACCCGCTCATGCTCTCGTTCAGGCACAGGTCAGCCTTCGCTATCAGTTCTCCGGGGGTCATCATCAAAACACCCTCCTCAAGCACACCCACCCATCGCCCGCTCGCGTCAGCACCTCCACCTTACGCGGCACCCGCGCGCACCTGTTCCTCATCACCTCCAGCGCGCACCACTCCATGTTCCGCACGTGCCCGTGCCCACTCCAGATCCAATCACCATCATCCCCTGGCACTCGCGCCCACTTGCGCGGGTCCATCCAGTCGGTCAGCGTCCGCCGGTCCTCCAGCGCCGCGGTGGTCTGCTCGTCGGTTGTGTTCATATATCCCCCTCACGCAACTTCACCCCACCGACCTCAACCGTGAACCCGTGGGCGTAGTATCCATTATGGCAGTTATACAGGTGGATGTACCGCTCATGCTCCCCGCTCACTATGCGAAACACCACCATTCCGCCAGAATCAAGCGCGTTATAGTCCCCACCCTCGTCGTCCGTCGCGCTCTTGATCTCCCGAAAGAAGTCGGTATCGAACACGTAGCCGCCTACCTCCAGCATCGGGTCGTCCTTGGCGCGCTCAACGATGCGCGGGGTCACCTCTCGCGCAATGAACCAATCCGCGTTCTCGCAACAATCCTGGCTCATGTCAAAACCAAGAACGACGTTGTTCATATCCACGAAGTTGACTTTGTCGGGCCACGATTCCTGCTTGAGTATCAACATCCACCCACCTCCTCGTTCACGCTCCCGCGCTCAGTCAGCACACTCCGCACACTCGTCTCGTTCATGCGCGCACCCATCCGCTCCATCTCTCGCTCGCGGGGGGGCACTCTCGCCCGCATGGACGCCCACACGGCATCAAACTCACGGGCGGTTATCTCAGCCAACCCGCCACGCACCACCCCCCAACTGTTCCACGCAATCGCCACATTCACTCCAGGTGTTGCAGGGACCGGAATCGAACCGGCGTAGCTGTGGGTATGAACCACAACAGGGAACCAGCACCCACCCTGCGGTCAGTCTCGTATGCATCCCCACTCACGCGCACATCATCCCACGCACCCACACCCACCGTCAAGCACTATTATCGCACAGTTCCCTAACAAACTCGCGCATCGTTCACTTTTCTCACCCGTTCATCAGCAATGAACACGCCCTCTCACTGAACACGCACCCACACCCACACCCACACCCACATTACCGATCACTCATAATCCGCAATTCGCGAATAACGAATCACCCGTAACGACTTCCGCACACGTCACATGTTCCAACTATGTTACACTGCAAACACTGACATTGTTCCACCCATTTGTAACATCCACCACCCCCTCACCGCCCCCTCACCCCACCACTTGCGCGTACCCGGCAGTGCGCAGCCGCTTACCCGCTCGTGCCCGCCCACACGTTGACAATCGCGCGCACCAAAGTTGACAATCAACCGCGCTCACCGCCTCACCACCGCACCACCGCACCCTCGCCAGTCCCCCGTAGGGGGACAACGCACCCGCATCACCACCCACACCCCCCACATCCCGCTCAGGCCGCTCACCACGCACCAGGATGCCTCTCAGCGGGCGAACCCACCCATACCCATACTCAGACACGCGCCAGAACTCGCGCCCCGTAAAACGCATCCTCGTGCGTCCTCAGACGTTTGCGGGAAAAATCCGATGTGTGCGGGGGATGCATTCATATACACGAAGCAACCCAGGCGGGGGAAGGGGTGCCGGGTTCGACCACGCTGTGGTGCATACAACAGTACGCACGACGCATAATCTACACTATGTCGACCGATTCACATGCCCAGGTTGCTTTTATAACCGCACTAGCTGCCGACACTTGCGACGGATCGTGCCCGAGTAAGGGTATACTCGCATGGTATGATCGCAGCCATTGCGGGCAGTACGGCACACCTGGTCGTGGGTTGATGCAGGCTGGTAATTGCGGGCTCGCCGGCGTGGGGGCGTGTGCGTGTCCGAGGCGCCAAAAGAGTTACATAA
>JAAEQP010001365.1 GCA_024231375.1 bacterium
CCCCGCGTGCCCGGCCCGCCGGTACGCGTGCAACGGACCGACAGCCACGGAAAACAGAGCGGCTCCTGAACAAATCCCCGTCCAGGAGCCGTCGAAAAGCCTGATGGATTCGGTGCGGTCCGCCTTTGGCTACATCTTCTGCATCATGGCGAGGAAATCCGCGTTTGTCTTCGTCTTCTTCAGCTTGCCCACGAGGAGTTCGGTCGCCTCGGTCACGCTCAGAGGACTCAGCACCTTGAGCAGGAGCCAGATCCGCTGCAGCTCTTCCTCCTCGACCAGCAGCTCTTCCTTACGGGTACGCGACTTCAGCACGTCGATGGCCGGGAAGACCCGTTTCTCCATCAACCGGCGATCCAGGTGGATCTCCATGTTACCCGTGCCCTTGAACTCCTCGAAGATCACGTCGTCCATGCGGCTGCCGGTATCGATGAGGGCCGTCGCCAGAATCGTGAGGCTGCCGCCTTCCTCGATGTTTCGCGCCGCGCCGAAGAAGCGCTTCGGCCGCTGCAACGCGTTCGCGTCCACACCACCCGACAGCACCTTGCCGCTGGACGGCACGATGGTGTTGTACGCGCGGGCCAAGCGTGTGATCGAGTCAAGCAGAATCACCACGTCCCGTTTGTGTTCCACCAGCCGCCGTGCCTTTTCCAGCACCATTTCGGCGACCTGCACGTGGCGCTCCGGCGGCTCGTCGAAAGTCGATGCGATGACCTCGCCCTTGACGGAGCGGGCCATGTCCGTCACTTCCTCGGGACGCTCGTCGATGAGCAGCACGATGACGACCGCTTCGGGGTGGTTGACCGTGATGCTGTTGGCAATCTTCTGGAGCAACACCGTCTTACCCGTGAACGGGGCCGCCACGATCAAACCGCGCTGGCCCTTGCCGATGGGCGAGATGAGGTCCATGATGCGCGGGGCGACTTCCGCCTGGGTCGTTTCCAGTCGAAGCCGTTCGTCGGGGTGCAGCGGGGTGAGGTTGTCGAACAGAATCCGCTGACGGGCCACTTCCGGGCTTTCGTAGTTGATGGCTTCGACCTTCAGCAGCGCGAAATACCGTTCGCCTTCCTTCGGCGGACGTACGTGGCCCTGGATGGTGTCGCCCGTGCGCAATGCGAATTTCCGGATCTGTGACGGCGACACATAGATGTCGTCCGGTCCGGGCAGGTACGAGTAGTCGCCCGAACGCAGGAATCCGAACCCGTCCGGAAGAATCTCCAGCGTCCCCTCGCCATACAGCGATCCGGTCGCCTCGATGCGCTGCTGCAGCACACGGAAGGTCAAGTCCTGTTTCTTCAGACCGCTGTAGCCTTCGACATTCAGCGAACGGGCCAACTCGGTCAGTTCAGGCATCGTCATCCGCTTCAGATCGCCGATGGCCAGTTCCGGACCGGCCGGGGTCTCGACCGTCTCGTCCGCCACGTCCACAATGGGTTCCGGCTTCGAGGGCTTGGAGGATTTGGCGTGATTGCCCCGCGGAGGCCCCCCGCGGCCTCGCGATTGCTGCCTGCCCCTGCCTGCGTTTCCGCCATTGTTTCGCTTGGGTCCGCGTCCCCGGCCTTTCGGCGAGTTCTTTGCGCTTGTATCTTTCTCGGGCATCAAGTATGTCCTTTCACCAGTCTTCAGGTGACTTCCGGCGCTTGAACGCCATATCCCGTCAGACAGTCAATCAGTCGTTCTTTGGATCGGGCGGTCCCGCCCTCTAGTGAATCTCCGCCCAGTTTCCACCAATTCCTACGTCTACCTTCAACGGCACCGACAGGGTCGCTGCCTCTTCCATAATCGTCTTCGTCGTTTCCGCCACCTCGTCCGCCACGTCCGCTGGTGCTTCCACGACCAATTCGTCGTGAACCTGCAACAGCAACCGGGCTCGTGAGTCGCGTAGTGCTTCATCCAGCCGAACCATGGCCAGTTTGATCAGGTCGGCCGCACTGCCTTGAACCGGCGTATTCATGGCCACCCGTTCCGCCGCGCGCCGCGACGCCGTATTGCCTCCCGTCAACCCCGTTATGGGGCGTCGGCGGTTCAACAGCGTCGTCACGTATCCATCACGCTCGGCCTGGCTCACCGTCTCGTCCATCCAACGCCGCACGCCCGGATATTGAGCGAAATACTGCTCGATGAACCGGGCCGCCGCGGGCCGGCCGATGTGGAGGTTCCGGGCCAAACCGAACGCGCTGATTCCGTAGATGACGCCGAAATTCACCGCCTTGGCCTGACGCCGCATCTCGGGAGTGACCAGTTCGGGCATCACCTCGAACACGCGTGCCGCCGTGTCCCGGTGGATGTCGGCATCCTGCTCGAATGCCTCGCGTAGGCCGTCGTCACCGGAGAGGTGCGCCAGGATCCGCAATTCAATTTGCGAGTAGTCCGCCGAGATGAGTCGAAAACCTGGTTCCGAAGGGACAAACCCTTCACGAATCCGTCGGCCAATCTCGGTGCGAACCGGGATATTCTGCAGGTTGGGGTCGCTACTGGACAGGCGTCCTGTCGCGGCCACCGCCTGGTTAAATGACGTATGTATCCGCCCGGTCCTGGGATTCAACAGCTTCGGCAGCGCATTGATGTACGTGCCCCGGAGCTTTTCCAGCATCCGGTATTCCAGGATCAGTTCCGGGAGCGGATGATCCGCCGCAAGCTCTTCCAGGACCTCCACGTCGGTCGAATAGCCGGTCTTGGTCTTACGAACCGGTTTCAACCCAAGCTTGCCAAACAGGATTTCCTGAAGCTGCTTCGGCGAGTTAATCTGAAACGGCTCCCCTGCCGCCTGGAAGACTTCCCCTTCAAGGGCGTCAAGCCTCCCCGCCACCTCGCTCCGCAATTCCTCGAACACTCCGAGGTCGAGCGCGATCCCCGCCTGTTCCATCCGCACCAGTACATCTATCAGCGGACGCTCTACATCTTCGTACAGGCCGGTCAGGCCCTGCTCCTCGAGCCGGGGCTTGAACACTTCGGAAAGCCGCCACGTGACATCGGCATCTTCACACGCATACTCGCAGGCCGCGTCGATGGGGACTTTGTCGAAGGTAACCGCCTTGGATCCTTTACCGATCAAATCGGATATAGGGATCATCTTGCGTTTGAGGTAGTGAAGACTTACGTCGGATAGATTATGCCTCATTCGCGACGAGTCTGTCAAATAGGAACATACCATGGTATCCAGGCCAACACCGCGCACTTCCACGCCCGCCTGCGCCAGCACCACCATGTCGTATTTGATGTTGTGCCCCGCCTTCTCGATCGCCGGATCCTCCAGCAATGGGCGCAGGGCCTCCAGGACCTCCTCCAGCGGCAACTGGCGCGCGTCGAACCGGTCTTCCGGGAGCAGACTGTCCGGATCGCCCTCGTGTCCCACGGGGATGTAGTATCCCTTGCGCGCCTCGCAACTCGCCGAAATGCCCACCAACTCCGCCTGCATCGGGTCGATCGACGTCGTCTCCGTGTCGATGGCGCACGTCCCCGCGGCCCGCACTTCGGCCACCAGCGCCGTCAACGCCTCCGTTGACGTCACCAGCCGGTAGTCCAACTCTTCCTTCTCAACGGCCTCCGGTGCGATCTCTTCGAGCAGGGAAAGGAACTCCAGCTCCGTCAGAATCTCGGTCGTCTTCTCCAGGTCCACTTCCCGCTTTCGACATTCCTCCAACGCCACGCCCGGGTCCACATCCGTGTCGATCGTCACCAAGTCGAGGCTCAAGTATGCCGTGTCCTTGTCCTCTTCCAGACGTTCCCGCTGCTTCCCCTTCAGATCGTCCAGATGCTCGTACACGCCGTCCAACGAACCAAACTGTGCCAGCAGCTTCTTGGCTGTCTTTTCACCGATGCCTCGCACGCCTGGGACGTTGTCCGAGGAATCGCCCATCAGGGCCAGTGCATCGGTCACGCGTTCCGGGCTTGCCCCGAACCGTTCCTGCACCTCCAGCGGGCCGTACCACAAGCCCCCGTCGCCCTTGTTCGGATCGAATACTTTCACGCGGTCGTTGACCAGTTGCAGGATGTCCTTGTCGCCCGTGACCAGCACAGCTTCCATGCCCGCCTGTTCGGCCCGCTTGGCCAGGGCGCCCATCACGTCGTCCGCTTCCACGCCGGAGATCCGGATCAAGGGCATGTTGAAGGCTTCCACAATGCGGTCGATGAGCGGGAACTGGGAGATCAAGTCGTCCGGCGTGGCGTCCCTCGTGGCCTTGTATTCCGGGTACTTCTCGTGCCGGAACGTCTTGCCCGGGGCATCGAAGACCACGGCAATGTGGGACGGTTCGTGCTCCCGGAGAATCTTCAGCAGCACGCGTGCAAATCCGAACGCCGCGTTCGTCGGTCGGCCCTTCGAGTCCGTCAATCCACGGATCGCGAAGAACGAGCGGTATGCGAATGCGGTGCCGTCGATGACAAACAGCCGGTCAGCCATGGTCCGCCGTCCCTTTCTCCCCGATCACTTCTAGAATCTGGTCCGCCGCGCGCCGGGAAGCGCCTGGCCCACCCAGCAACTCGCGAACCGACGACAGGTCGTCCAACATCTGCTTCCGGCGCGGCGTGTCGTCCACCAGTTCCAGCGCCACAGGCAGGACCGTCTTGGCCTCGGCCGCGCCCTGGATGAACTCAGGTACCACCGACCGCTCGGCAAGAATGTTGACCAAGCCAATGTGCTTGATCCGGACAAGGAACCGGGCTAGCAAGTAGCTGAGCCAATTGATTTTATACATGATAGCCATGGGAACCCCGAACAGCGCCGTCTCCAATGTCGCCGTTCCCGACGCCACCAGACAGAACCGTGCCCCAGCCAGTAGCTCGTAGCTCTTGCCAATGGCCGTTTCCAGCGGCACGTCGGGCCTGGTCCGATCAGCGACCGCGCGCACCTGCGCTTCCCGTTCTTTGTCGACGCACGGCGCCACAAATCGCGCCTCCGGGAAACGTTCCCGTATCCCGGCGGCTACATCCAGCATGGGGCGCAGCAGGCCGTCCACTTCCTGCTGGCGGCTGCCCGGCATGATGCCGATCACCATCCCCTCTTTGTAGGTGCCCTGGATGGGTGTGCCTTCGATGTGGTCGATGAGGGGATGCCCTACATACGTACAATCGACCCCCACGTCGCGATACAGCCGTTCCTCGAACGGCAGGATGACGAGCATCTTGCGGACCAGATCCGCAATCGTGAAGATGCGCCGCCGCTTCCATGCCCACACCTGAGGCCCTATGTAATAGACAATCGGGATGTCCATCAGCGCCGCGCGTTTGGCGAGTTGGAGATTGAAGCCGGGGTAGTCGATGAGGACCAGACAGTCGGGCGGGTTCGCCTCCAACCGATGCACCGTTTCCAGGAATAGTCGCTTCACCATGCCGAAGTGTTTCACCACTTCCACGAAGCCCATGATGCCCTCGCCGGCGAGGTCGTAGTGAAGGTCCATCCCTTCGGCGGCCATACGCGGCCCGCCAAGGCCTTCGCACACCATGGACGGGTCCGATTCGCGCAACGCGCGCACCACGCCCGCGCCGTGCATGTCGCCCGACGATTCACCTGCGGATAGAAAAACGCGCGTCACGGGGTCCTCCGTTGGCGGGGATGCACTCACCGGCGCTCCCGAATGAAGTCGAGAATCTGTTGAGCCAATTCGACGGCCGCCAGCGCGTCGTGGCCGGTCACTACGGGCTGCGAGCGATCCTGCACGCACTTCAGGAACGACGCCAGTTCAAGCTTCAGCGGATCCTCGTGCGGCACGTCGAGGGGCTCGATTTCGATTTGTTCCATGGGGTTGGCCCCCGGCTCCAGCCGTTCGGGCTTCTTCCGGTACACCACCACTTCCTGGGCCGAGTAGTCGGTCGAGACGTAGGCATTCTCCGCGAAGATCCGGATCTTGCGCATGCGGTCCACCGATACCCGGCTGCTGGTGATGTTCGCCACGCACCCCGACGCGAACCGGACGCGCGCGTTGGCGATGTCCTCCGATTCCGAGAACACGGGCACGCCCACCGCATCCACCGACACCACATCCGTACCGTCCAGCGCCAGCACGATGTCCAGATCGTGGATCATGAGATCCAAGACCACGCTCACGTCCGTGCTCCGTTGGGGATAGGGGCTCAGCCGGTGGCATTCGATGAATTTGGGGTCCTTGAACCGCTGGAATACGGCCGTCACCGCGCCGTTGAATCGCTCGATATGCCCTACCTGCAGCAGACGGTCGGCCGCTTCCGCGCACGCCACCATGCGCCGCGCCTCGTCGGGCGTCACCGCGATGGGTTTCTCCACCAGCACGTCCACGCCCGCCTTGAGCAACTGTTCCGTAATCACGGCGTGGTCTGTCGTCGGCGTCACCACCGACGCCGCATCGATGCCCGCAGCAAGAAGATCGTCCACCGTGTCGAAGGCGGGTACATCGAAATCCGTCGATGCCTTGGCGGCGTTGACCGGATTGATGTCCACAATGCCCACGAGGTCGGCATCTTCCAGCGCCACATAGTGCCGGGCATGGTGGTAGCCCAGATGACCTACACCGATCACGCCGATTCGAGATGATGACATGAGAGGATCCCCCTTGGGGCTACGTCAGCGCGTGTTCCCATTGCCATGATCAAGCGCACAAGGAAACACGTCAGACGCGCTGGATTTCGAACCGTCGGCAACGGGAGGTCCCGCAGCGGCTCGCCACCCCCGGCGGGGGCGTGAAACCTACTTCATGGTGACCCCGCGCAACGACTTACGGAAAAACTCGATCAGGTGATTGCGTTCTTCGCAATCATCGATGGTGGCTTCCACCTCGTGAAGCGCCTGGGTCGTATTCAGGTCGCTTCGGAACACGATCCGGTACATGTCCTTGACGCGTTTGCGTCCATCCGCGTCAAGTCCGCGGCGGCGGAGCCCGACCGAATTGGGCCCGTGGCATTTGGCCGGGTTGCCCTCGACAATCATGAACGGCGGCACGTCCTTCGTCACCCGCGACATGGCCCCCACATACGAGAGGCGACCGACCGTACACTCCTGATGGATGCCCGTGAGTCCGCCGATGCCCGCGTAGTCTTCCACTTCCACATGTCCGGCCAGGGCCGCGCAATTCGCCATGATCACGTTGCTGGCCACGTGGCAATCGTGGCCCACGTGCGAGTAGGCCATGAAGAGGCATGCGTCGCCGATCGACGTCACGCGATGGTCGTCATCGTAGGTGCTCAACGTGCTGGCGCTGATGGTACAGTGCTCGCGGAACATGTTGTTCGCGCCGATGATCGTCCGGCCGACAAGCCCGTCCCGGTGTTTCAGATCCTGCGAGAGAATCCCAATCTGGGACCCGCTGAAGAATTGGTTGTTCTCGCCGATCTCCGTCCGGCCCGTGATGACGCAATGCGGACCCACAGCGGTACCCGCACCCATCTTCACCTCTGGTCCGATGATCGAGAATGCTTCGACCACCACCGACTCATGCAGTTCCGCTTTCGGATCGACTATAGCTGTAGAATGGATCGTCATTTGAGAGAATCGCCTTGGATAGGTGTCCGTATGATACGAGTCTGTCCGGAACTGTCGCAACCGCGCCTGCGTCTCAACCTGGTCCGTCAGGTTGCCGCCGCGTTCCGGCCATTCTCGGTACGAGCCTTCCCGATCGGCCCCTTCTTGCTGAAACTGGTGTACTCCAACCGCCGTGCCCGGTACCAGTTCATTGCCCCCGTGCGCGGCCCTCGCCTCATGCAAGGATGTCGCCCGGAGGGGTTCGTCCTTTGGATTGCTATGTATGGTACGGGTCCGTATCGGCCATGTCAACTGAAATGGCGCGGGCTTGCGCCCGCGCCATGGGAAGTCAGGAACCGCCAATAGGCATTTACGCGTCGATTCGCTCGACTTGGTAGCCGCCCTTCTTCTTGTCAGACAGGTACACCAGCAGGAATACGACGAACAGAACGACCGGGAGGGACGCCCAGATGGGGAGCACCTTTTCCGGGCCGAACTTGTCGTTGAGCCAACCCATGACCGGGTGCGACACAGCCGTCGAGATACTGCCGGTGCCGCCGATAATGGCCAACCCGAGCGCACCGGTCTTCGGGAACCGTTCCGTCGTGATGCCCAACATCGTGGGCCACCAGAAACAGACGCCAAAGTAGAGCAAGCCCGTTGCCAGGAACCACATAGGCATGGTCTCCGCCACGTTGCACAGGAACAGGCCCAGGGCCGCGATGGGAGCCGTCACGACGATGAGAAGCACCGGCGTCACCTTGTGAGCCAGGCCGCTTCCAAACTGGCGCAGCGCCCACATCAGCCCGCTGCCCCAGACGAGGAACAGAATCCCGGCCTTGGCCGACGCAGCCGCTGCATCCGCCTCCGTAACCTCGGTCCCCGCCTCGGCAAGCGCGTCTGCCTGGATAGCGCTCATCACGTCGTTGTAGATGTTTGCGATCCACGCGCCCGGTCCGAGTTCCGTCGCGGCCGTTAGCCACATCAT
Organism: bacterium; assembly: GCA_024231375.1. The sequence continues at coordinate 8,418 of JAAEQP010001365.1, forward strand.
AGCGAAGACGACTATGAAGAGGGGCTTCAGCGAGGCGGTGAACATATCCCCAAACGCCACGCCTGCGGCTTTACGTTCTGTGACCGGGAATTTCTGCCCGATGATCATGATGGCGTAGATGACGGATGGGACGAGCAACAAGGCCATCTTCACCTTCCAACCCAGTGCGGTACCAAGCCCGAGCGAATCCGGGCGCAGGAAGTTGAACCCCAGGCAGATGAGCCCGCCGATGACAATGCCGCCGGGGAACCATGCATGGAATATGGTCAGCTTCTTCGTCTTTTCCTCGGGGTACAGTGTCGCGATGAGCGGGTTGCACGCCGCTTCCACCAACCCGTTGGCGATACCCACGAGCAGCGTCGCGATGAAGAGCACCGGAAAATTCGGTGCGAAGATCGTCAGGATCGCCCCGCCAATGTGGCCCGCGGCCGCAAGCCGCATGATGTTGCCCATCCCGAGCACGTCGCACAGCGGGCCACCGATGAAGATCGAGAGTCCAAACCCCCAGAACGCTGCTCCGGCGATCCAGCCCACGTTCAGCTTGCTGAGCGTGAACACCTGCTCAAAGTCGCCCATGATGTCGCCGCGAATGGCGAACGACATGGATGTCGCGATGAGCGCCACACAGCTAGCAAGGAACAGCATGCGTCGGTTGACGTCGCCGTGCCCCGCGTCCTTCGTTTCCAATGTCTCGTTGCTCACAGTGTATTCCTCCCGCTTCGCGGCTTCACAAAATGCGCCCTATGCCCAACGTCAGGGGAATCGACCCCGTTGGCGAGAAACCCCCATTGCAGCGAAATACTACTTGCTCCCGATGGATACGTCAAGCACGGCGTTTACGAAGGCCATCGCGCCAAATGGTCCGTGGCCCTGCCGCGTTGGGGATCACCCCCGAGCAGAGCATTCGCGCGGTGTCCCAGTCATACTCTGCGTGCCACCCTCAAGCGCCAGCTTGCGGGTGTCCGTATGCGCGGACCGGGTGTCAGCCACGCGTACTCAAGACACCCACAACAGTGTTGTGGGTGGCACACGTGGGATTGGGTGGGCCCCACTCCGAGGCCAATCGCGGACCCGGCACTCCCATGATGGAGCAAGGTCCCCGCTCGCGTATGCTTTCATGTTGCGCGCCATCATGGTGCGATCACTCTGCGGCGTTTGCACGTCCGCGGAGAATCGGGCATCATACTGGCCGTGCGTATGGACGCACGGTGAATTCGTGCGCTGAAGTGAAAGGGGTCGGAATGAAGGTATTTGCCGTACAGGGTAGCCCCCGCAAAGACGGAAACACCGCCACCGTACTGGGGTGGATGGAAGACGAATTGACCGAGGACGGGCACGAAATCGACCACGTCGACATCGCCGACTGCCGCGTATCCGGGTGGAGCGAGGGGGTTGACTGCCAGGACGTGACGGACGGTCCCGGCAGCGCCATCGACGACGACGCCAACGACCTGTTCGAACGTATGATCGCCGCCGATATCGTCGTTTTGGCGTCGCCCCTGTACTGTTGGGGGTTCTCGGCCCAGTTGAAGGCGCTTCTCGACCGAAGCGTGTGCCTGTGCAAGAACTGCGACGAGGATGGTCCCCAGTACCTCCTCAATGGAAAGCCCATGGCGCTGGTCGCAACCGCGGCGGGCCCTGAAGAAGGCAACATGGACCTCATTCAGGAAACTTTTAGGCGCCTTGTCGAATACCAGCACGCACGGGTTGCGGGCCAGTTCATGGTGGCGCGGTGCATGAAGGCAGACCACCTTTCGGACGACAAACAAGCCTTGGCCCGCGCTTTTGCGCGCAGTCTGGTCGAAGACACCACGGAGTAGACCGAAACGCACCCGCCCCCGCGGAGCCGCCCCAATCGAACGGTTCCGCGGTCGTGCGGCGGGGCGTCCGCCGTTGAAGGAGACATTCGTTGGGGGATTCCCAAGACAAAACGCTACCAGCCCTTGAGTTTCTTGAACTCATGGCGACCACCCGTGAGGGCGACCGCCGTGAGGGGTTGCTGTTGCGCCAGAACCGGGGTTGGTTCCAGGTGTCGGCCACGGGCC